>CAMVBR010000334.1 GCA_947165755.1 uncultured Clostridia bacterium | reverse complement strand
ACGCGGACGCCTACACCGGCGGCTTCAACCTGCAGATCGCCTTCTCCACCGGCGCAGCCGCGGGGCGGGCGGTATTGGGAGAATAATTGGAATTTATCGCTCGAAGCGATAAATTCCAATCATGAATTGCGCCTGTCGGCGCATGAATTGACCTGCGGTCATGAATTGCACTGTGTGCATGAATTGCCCTGCGGGGCATGAGGCGCAATTCAATTCATGGAGCGCAGCGAGAAATCATGGCGCAGCCAATTCATGATGGCGCAGCCATCTATTCATCTCGCTGAACTGAAATTTGAAAAATAACGATAAAAGAGGAATATCATCATGATCAACATCGCCATCGACGGCCCTTCGGGGGCCGGGAAAAGCACCTCGGCGCGCGCCGCCGCAAAGGAACTCGGTTTTATTTACGTGGATACGGGCGCGCTCTACCGCGCCGTGGGCGTGGCCGCTTTGAAGCGCGGGATCGCCACCGCCGACGCCAAGGCCGTGGCCGATATGCTGCCGTCTCTTAAAATCGCCCTGCGCTTTGAGGCAGGGGAGCAGAAGGTATATCTGAACGGCGAGGACGTATCGAAAACCATCCGTCTGCCCGAGGCAAGCATGGCCGCCTCGGACGTTTCCGCCGTGCCCGCGGTCAGGGCGTTTTTATTCGATCTGCAAAAGACGCTGGCGCGGGAGAACGACTGCATCATGGACGGCCGCGATATCGGCACCGTGGTGCTGCCCGAGGCGCAGCTCAAGATCTTTTTAACGGCCTCAGCCGAGGAACGCGCCAACCGCCGCTATAACGAGCTGATCTCCCGCGGAACGCCGGTGGAATACGAGGCGCTGCTCTCCGAGATCGTGCAGCGTGATTATAACGATTCCCACCGCGCCATCGCCCCGCTGAAGCCCGCGCCCGACGCCGTGATATTGGATTCCAGCGATATGGGCTTTGAGGAAGTGGTGGCCGAGATCGTGCGGCTGGTAAAGGAGACCGTGCCCGATGAAGCCTGAGATCACCCTTGCCGAAAGCGCGGGGTTCTGCTTCGGCGTGGACCGGGCCGTGAAGCTGCTCACCTCGCATATAGAGAGCGGCAAAAAGGCCTGCACCCTCGGGCCGCTGATCCACAACCCCGATTTCATCCGCTCGCTCGAGCGGCGGGGCGTTTCCATTGTGGATTCGCCCGAGGAAACGCCGCCCGGCGCCACCCTGTTCGTCCGCACCCACGGCGTGCCCAAAGAGATCAGCGCGCGCATCGCCGCCCTCGGAATAGACGCCCAGGACGTGACCTGCCCCTTCGTGAAGCGCATCCACGCCATCGTGGAAAAGCAGAGCGCGGCGGGCGACGCGGTGGTGATCACCGGGGACGAAAACCACCCCGAGGTGGAGGGGATCCGCAGCTTTGCCGGCGGGCGGGTGTTCGTTGTGAAAAACGCCGAAGAGCTCCAAAACCTGTTCCGCAGGGGGCTGCTTGCCGCCGACGACCCGGTGACGCTGGTTTCGCAGACCACTTTTGACGCAAAAGAATTTAAAAATTGTGAAAAAATTGCAAAATTAGTCTGTACAAACGTAAAAATATTTGATACAATATGTAATGCTACCGCTCTCAGACAAGCCGAGGCCGAACGGCTCTCGGGAGAGAATGATATGATGATCGTGATCGGCGGGCGCAACAGCTCCAACACACAAAAGCTGTACGGCGTCTGCAGCGCGCACTGTAAATCGTATCTTATCGAGAACGCATTGGAGCTATCCGAAATAAATTTTAACGGCGTTCGTACGATCGGAGTTACTGCCGGAGCGTCCACTCCGGATAGTATTATTAAGGAGGTAGTAAAAACCATGTCCGAGATTAATGAAACCATCGGAACAGAGGCCGAAGCCGTAGGACAGGCTGAAGTCACTGAGAACCCTGAGGTCGCTGAGAACCCCGAGAGCACCGCAGCCAATGAAGAAGCGTCTTTTGAGGAGCAGTTTGAAGAAGACTGCAAACAACGTCAGAACAACGGCAAAAAGGCCGTTGGCATCGTGACCCGTATTTCGGCAAATGAGATCGAGGTAGATATCGGCAGAAAGCAGACCGGTTACATCCCGATCGACGAGTACAGCGCAGATCCTTCCGCGGATCCTACCAAGGAGCTGAAGGTCGGCGACGAGATCAACGTGATCATCATGAAGACGAATGACGCTGAAGGCACCATTCTTCTCTCCAAGAAGCTGTACGACGTTGCCCAGCACTGGGATGCGATTGTTGATGCTTACAAAGAAGGCACGGTCCTTGAAGGCACCGTCAGTGAAGTCATCGGCAAAGGTCTTATCATCTACCTGAACGGTATCCGTATCTTCATCCCCGCGTCCCACTCCACCGTGCCGAGAGACGGCCGTCTGGAAGAAATGCTGAACAAGACCGTAAAGTTCAAGATCATCAGCACCGAGAACCGCGGCCACAGAGCCGTCGGCTCCATCAAGGACGCTTCCCGCGAGGCCCGCAAAGAAGCCAGAGAAAAATTCTGGGCTGAGGCCGCCGAGGGCCAGAAGTATACCGGTACCGTGAAATCCCTTACCGATTACGGCGCATTCGTAGAGCTTGCTCCCGGCGTGGACGGCATGATCCACCGCTCCGAGCTTTCCTGGAAGCGCATCAAGCATCCGTCCGACGTGGTCTCCGTGGGCGACCAGGTGGAGGTTTACATCAAGGGCCTCGATACCGAGAAGAAGAAGATCTCTCTCGGCTACAAGAAGATCGAGGATAATCCGTGGGAGATCCTCAGAAGAGATTATCCCATCGGCAGCACCATCACCGTGCGCATCGTCAGAATGACCACCTTCGGCGCCTTCGCCGAGATCTTCCCCAAGATGGAAGGCCTCATCCACATCTCCCAGATCTCCTACGATCGCATCGAGAAGCCGCAGGACGTGCTCTCCATCGGCGATGAAGTGGAAGTCAAGATCCTCGATATCGACTTCGATAAGAAGAGGATCAGCCTTTCCATCAAGGCGCTGCTTCCCCCGCCCGAAAGAAAGCAGGAAGAGCGCAAGGCCCCCGTGGATAGGGGTCCCGCCGTGTATTCTCTCGACGATATGATCGCGCAGGCCAACGCCGCCGAGGCTGCCGCCGCTGCCGCAGCAGCGGAAGAGGCTCCCGCAGCGGAAGAAGCCCCCGCCGCCGAAGAATCCACCGAGGAATAATATTCTCAAACCCGAGCGGATCTCGAAAGAGGTCCGCTTTTTTTTGTGGCGCGGAAAGCGAGGCAAATTTCAGTTTATCGCGCTGATAGCGCGAAGCTGCAAGCTACAAGCTGCAAGC
>CAMVBR010000333.1 GCA_947165755.1 uncultured Clostridia bacterium | reverse complement strand
CAAAAGCGATGTGACGCCTTCGGCGTAGGGGTATGGGCTTAGCCCGACTCCCAATTGCCTTTGTATGCGGCTTGGCGTAATACAAAGGCGAAACTGGCAAATAGCGATGCACTGTCAGTCCTCCTGCAGTATGCGCGGAGCGTAACATCAGTAACAGAACGCCGCGTTCGCAGGCGCGTCAACGGTTTCACAGATTTTCATTTCGTAACAAAAAAGTATCACGGCGAAACAAAAACGGAAAAACAGTAACGGCGAAACGGATCTGTCACGCCGTCGTTACGGCTGCGCTGCGGCAGGAAAGCAAGGCGGGATAAGGCTTGCGCAGCTTTTGTGACGGTTGTTACGCTTTTTTACGCGCAACTGTCATAGATCGCTTTGGCCTTCTTTTTATCCAGACACATGAGCCGTTTCGTTTTGGAACCGACCCGAACGGGTTTTGTATTCTGCCCGTCGGCGGTTTCGATCAGGCCCTCCTCAGCCAGCGCCCGGAGCAGGGACTGCTTTGTGCAGGTGAACAACTCGCCCTGTTCCTCGCACAGCTTTTTCACCTCCCGCTGCGCCACGTCCGCGTGAAGGCAATACCATTCGTCGTCTTCATAACCAATCAGGTTGGACGGCAGGAACGTCGGAGGCTCCATGCGGTTTACGACGACGGCTCTGCCGCTTTCCAGCAGGGCCAGGAACTTACAGATAAAAACGACGGTCGGCTTTTTCTCACGGATTTTCGCCGCCTGCTTCCCGGCGTACGTATACAACAGAGAACGGAATTCCTCCTGCATGGCCGCGCTTTCTTCTGCCGTCGCAACCTGCATATCCCGAAGGAATCTGCAGTAGAATTCAATTCCGATCCGAAACCATGCCACGATTTCCGGAAGCCGTCCGTGACAGGAAATGCCGCTCTTATTAAACTGATCCCGATAAGTCACGAACTGACCGGATAACAGAGAAACGAATTGTTTTCTTGCTTTTTCGTCCTTCAGGTATTTCGCCGCCAGCCATTGCGTATAGGCGTACATACACCGACGCAGCAACCCCTCCTGTGCATGCCGTTGTATCAATGACAGATTTGAAAGATCCACGTCGCCGTCTTTCAGCTCCAATGCGAAGGAACGGGCGAAGCCGCTCTCGCCGACCTCCGGTGAAAACTCCGCCGTAATGATCGCGTTGCCCTGCGGTCTGCGGGACGACATCGGTTTGGAATCCGCGGTGAGTTTTCCTCTCCCGACCCGGTCGCCGTAGGACCGCAGGATATCCTGCGCCGTTTTCGTCAGATCCTGCTCCTGCTTCCTGCCGCAGGGGTGAAAGTCGTCGATACAGGTCAGCACGTCTTTCAGCGTGAACAAATTGTATACGATGCTGTTTGCCGTATCCCGAAAGGAAAGCGGCAGATCGGATGCGGTAAAATGTCCGAAGAAGGACAGGAACAGCGCGGCGAGCGTACTCTTTCTTGTGCCCGTTCTACCCAGCAGCAGGGTCACGAATTTCGGTTCACAGTCTCCCTGGTGCAGAAATTCATTCAGCGGAGAAAGGAAGGTAAACGCCAGCAGCGGCCAACAGATCTCTTTCGGCGCGGGCAGGAAATCCGTGAAGAGGATCTGCAGTTTCCGAATGTCTTCAATCGTAAAGTCGGCAACCGTTTCGTACCGTCGCAGCCTGTCCTCCAAACGGACCGTAAAACGAGGGTCTCCCGGCAGAAGAAAACAATATTGCCTGTCGATCTCTTTCCATCCTGTCACTGCGTATTCCGTTTCTCTGGAGGCGTTTTTTGCTGTCATTTGGATCGCGTGACGGATACTGTCTTTCACTGTAGCTCCTACTTCGATCACACAACCCGCGCCCCATTTCTCAATCAGCCAGTTGAAACCGGAAAGCTCGCTGCCTTTGATTTCTATCTCCGGCAGCACGGAACCGTTTTCCCGGTTTCCGCCGAGCGTCAGCATGGTACTGATCCCGGCGCCGTCGTCTACGCAGACCTCCCGAACGATATACGGTGTAAAATTACAGAGTTTTTTCGTATACTCGCCGCTCTTGTTTGTTTTACGGACATACAGGCAGCCGTTCAAAATCGTATACGGCGCGGGATAAGCCATCTCATTCTTTTTCTCCATCGAAGTCCTCCTTTTTGCTTTTGCTGACGGCGTCAATCGTGCCATGCCAGATGGAATAGTACTGCATGGCCTTTTTTCTTTCTGCCGTATACGGGTGTATCACGCGAAACGTGAAATTGTGTTTGCTGACAGAGAATTCATACCGGCCAATTTCTTTATCGATGCAGATAAGTTCGCAGCAATCCGGGTGCTTGGCGTTCAGCGCAGTCAGCTTTTTGATCAGCTTGCAGTTATGGGTAATTACCTCTATCCGATCATCTTTTTCATTAAAGGTGATCACGGTTTCTTTTTGTTGTTTTGTCAGTTTCAAGTCGACCCTCCTTTCTGAGAGTTCTTTTTACTATGCCGTTTTTCGGTGGTTTTTCATGCCTCTTGAGACGGTAAAATTTCGCTTTTCCGAACAGCGCAACCGGTTTCAGACATACGGTCAATTCCTTCCCGCTAAACCGAAAACAGATCGTATTTGTCTCTTGAAGGCATGACGAAATAAGCCAAAGGCAGTTTCTTTGGCTGTTTGATTTCAGAGTCCGGGGCGCCGGCGGTATTCATATCGATATGCCTGGATACCGATAACCGGATATCATATATGCCGTAGTGCGTATCAATTTTCAACGCATAACATACATATCCCGTTCGCTGGGCGGGCCGCTTTTTTACGGAAGTATCATTATCCCTCACCCGGTTTCATGGCTTGCGGCGCAATACCGTTTGCTGCGCCGTCCGCCCGAAGGTTGATCGCTCGCTCCTGTGTGGAGGTCATGGCGCCCTTCTGCGGCAGCTTTCCCTTTCGGGCCGGATAGGAAGGTTCCCGGTTGCTCTTTTTATTCAATTGTCAAGGTACGGCGCAAACAACACCGTACCTGGGCAACGCAAAAAGGCCGGGCACGTTAACCAGAGGGTATACTTATCCCTTGGTTAACATGTCCGGCCATTTGGTGACTCGTTGGGGACTTAAAATCTCACGGACCCGTTGCTCGGTACGATGTTGAATACTTCAAACATGATTCAATTGTCAGCGCAAATCAAATTTGCATGGCTATTATAGAACAAATGTTTGTGTCTATCAACACATTATGAAAAAATATTTTTGTGTATTCTTTAATTACGACAGAACGCCGCAATACGTTGCTTATTCCGTTTGCATGATCTCCATGCCGAGACGGATCCCGAGGCGGAAACCGTCCGCGAACGCGCCGAGTTCAGACA
>CAMVBR010000332.1 GCA_947165755.1 uncultured Clostridia bacterium | reverse complement strand
CGCACGTCATCACGTCGGGCGGTTCGCTGGTCGACAAGGACATACCGCCGTTTGTCTCTGTTTCGTTGAGAAAAACGAGCCACAGTCTGCCGTAATCGATCTCGCGCAGGCAGGCTTCAAAGGGCGAGGGGTTGAATACAAGGCGCATACCGCGCGCATGGCCCGCTTCGATCAGGTGATCGCGCTCGCTGATCTCGTTTTGCATCACCAGCAGATCGCCGGGAGCAAAGGCGGCAAGCGTCTCATCGATCATGGGGCGCGTGACGGCGAAATTGGCGCCGTGGTAAATGAGGATGGCGTTTTCACCCGTATCGGCCACCTGGATATACGCCGCGCCGGTGGGGATCTCCGCCGTGCGGAAAAAATCGGTGTGTACGCCGTTTTCTTCGAGCAGCCCTTGCAGGGCCGCGCCGTCCGCGCCGCGGCACCCGGCATAATACACGTCCAGCCCGGCGCGCCTGAGCGCTACGGACTGGTTGACGCCCTTACCGCCGGGGTTCAGGCTGACGCGCCGCACCGCAAGCGTCTCCCCGGGGGAAACGATGCGCGGCGCCTGATAGGTGTGATCCAGATTGCAGGAACCGAAGACGAGAGTTTTCATAGGATATCCTTTCATCGGTAAATTTCAGTTTGTAGTTAAGGCAATAGGCATTAGGCATTAGGCAATAGACCTGTTCCGAGCACATCGAAAAACAAAGCTTATGTCAGCACCCGAACACGCTTCTGTTCTCATTTTTCAATAAAACTGCTTTGTTCGAGCATGCAAACGTCATATTTCTTTTTTTTGATGGATCGAGTCTATTGCCTATTGCCTATTGCCTATTGCCTATTGCCTCTCATCGACAAACTGCAATTTACTTCTCTCCGTGAAGCCGCTCCAAAATCTCCCGATAGCTTCCGGGCTTGCCGAACAGGGCGCTGGTGCCGAGCACGAAGCCGTCAATGCCGTTGGCGGAGAGGTCCTCGATCACGGCGGGGCTGCAGGCGCCGTCGATCATCAGGCGGAAGGAGAATTCCTTTTTCAGCAGCGCGAGGAAGAGCGCCTTTTCGCGGGTTTCGGGGATGAATTTCTGCCCCGCAAAGCCGGGATGCACCGTCATCACCATAACGTAATCGCACGTCGGCAGCAGGGGCAATACGCTCTCCACGGGCGTTTCGGGGTTCACCGCAATGCCGGGGGCGGCCCCGCCCGCCCGGATGCGGCGCAGGGCTTCTTTGGTATCACCGCCCGCCTCGGGGTGGACGTAAACGATATCTGCGCCCGCATCGAGGAACCAGCCCACCTTTTCGGCGGGGTCCGCGAGCATCAGGTGGCAATCCACCGGCTTTCCGGTGGCGCGGCGCACGGCGCGCACGTCGGGCAGGCCGAGGGTGATATTGGGCACGAAAACCCCGTCCATGATATCACAGTGGAAGATATCGGCGCCCGCCGCGTCCAGCGCGCGCACCTCCTCGGCAAGCCGACCGAGGTCGGCGCACATCAGGCTGGGGCATAAGATCCGTTTCATGGCCGCGCCTCAGTACCGCTCGGGGCGGTAGGGATGCTTTTTCAGCTTGTTCTTTTTCATCAGCGTCAAAGCCGGTAAAATCAGCGCCGTGACCGCCGGGGAGAGCGGGGACGCCAGCAGCGCCAGCGCCGATAGCAGCCCCATCAGGATATCGCCCGCGTGGCTCGTGAATACGGGCGACACGGCGGTGGGGGCCAGAATGCGGTCGAACCGGAAGGCGGCGTCGTTATCGGGCACGCCGTTTTTGAAGAGCATAGGCTCCACGATCTGGGCGACAGTATAGCCCTCGAGGATCTTTTCCACCCCCACGAAGGGCTGGGCGGCGATGAGGCTGTCCGCCACGGCGCAAAAGCCCATCATAAATTTATACACCGGCGTATCGGGGGTATACTGCCCGTCGCCGCACTGCATATTCACGGTGAGGTCCATGATGATATCGAACATTTTCGTCTCTTTGATCTGCTCGTATTCGGCCTTTGTGAGCTTGCTTGCGGCGCGGCAGAGGGGATAAAAATGCTTCACCTTCATGCCGAGCACTGCCTTGCCCAGCCCCGCAGGCAGCCGGGAGACGCTCTGCCGCTGCTCGCTTATAAATTCGCTCACGTAGTGGGCGCGCAGGGTGCCTTCGCGCACGGGGCAGTCGTCCGCCGCCGTGATCTCGGCGTTGGTAAGCCGCAGGGTGTGGGCGGCGGGGTCCAGCTCGGCGATGCGGTACACCGGGGGCAGATGGGTAATGGAGGGCGTGGTGACGTTGCACAGGGTATGGCCCGCGTCGGACGCGCCGAACACGATATTGGAAAAATGCGTATGGCCGCTGAACACCAGATCGATACCGATATCGGCCAGCGTATGTACCACCGTGGGGCCGCGCATATTGCGGCGCGTGCCGCCGATCTTATAGGCGGGCACCGGGGGCACCAGCGGATGATGGGTGCAGGCAAACACGTAAGCGCCAGCCGCCTTGGCCTCGGCAACGATCCCCTCGATCCAGCGAAAGCATTCGGGGGAATAGGTGGGGCTGAAATCGAAATTGGCGTCCACGTCGCGGAAATTGTTGTTGAGCATGAGGCACCAAACCTTTTCATCCAGCTTCACCGCGTAGCTCCAAGCGGATTCGCAAACGGAAAAGGCCTGATCGCGGCCGAAATCGCGGTAGAGATCCCAAAGGTCGTCGGCCGTGCAAACCCGCATCAGGGGCGGCGTGAGACCGGCTTCGGGCTGCGCAAGGCTCTCTTCGGACACCAGCGCCGTAAAATCGGTTTCGGCGGCGTTGAACCAGGGGCGGTTCCAGGGCTGCGCCTTGTATTTCACCGGCCAGCCGTATTTCAGCACACAGGCGCGGCTGAAATGGAAATCGTGGGTGGCGGTGAGCACGTATACCTTTTTGCCCGCGGCCTTCAGGTCCTTGAGCAGCTCGCGGAATTCCAGGTGGCTCGCTTCATCGCCCGCGTCCGTGAGATCGCCGGTGATGAGCACGGTATCGATATCGTTCCGCGCCTTGAGCTCCCGCACAACGGTACGGTTGATCTGGCGGCGCAGGATCCCCTCGGGTTGGAACCCGTAGAGCAATTCCTCGGAAATATAGTGGGTATCGGATAAAACGGCAAATTTCATACTGCGGCCCCTTTCGCCTTTGAAGCAATGATTCCTTTTCATATTAAAAAGTCTCCGGATTCTTTTTCAGTATACCAAAGAACCGACCCCAATGCAAGAAAAAAGAAAAAAGATAAAAAATGAAAGAGGATTCCGGCGACACGCCGTATTTGAAACAGGTAAGGACGGCGTCCTTCCTTTTTTCATCTCTCATCTTTTA
>CAMVBR010000331.1 GCA_947165755.1 uncultured Clostridia bacterium | reverse complement strand
ATAGAGATCGGTGCAAACGGATTTCCTACCCTGTACGGCATCTCGCCGCGGAAATTTAATGAATTGTACCGGTAGACTTCAAAAGGATATTCATCCTTTACTCCCGGGTATTTGGGCGTTACGACCGTAACGTTATCACCCAGCTCGGTCAATATTCTGGCATAATTGAGCATGCAGTTCGCGACTCCGTCAATGAAAGGAGGAAATGAGTCGTTAAATAATCCTATTCTCACTCTTCCTGACCCCCTTCGTTTTCAGCAGCATTCGCCGCGGCTTCGGTTAACGCTTCCGCATTTGATTTAACAGATCTTCTTTTCACCTTACCGATATTCATCGCAAAAAATACGCCGACGATTATCGTGAGATAAAAGCTTATAAACCTCCAGATGATCACAGCCAGACCTATCTGCCCGTCTTCCGGGAAACATGCACCGAAAAACAGCGCAAATGATGCTTCGGCACCAACTCCCGCCCCGGGAATGGGTACGAAAGAAGAAACCATAAGCACGAAGCCCTGTGCGGCGATTATCGTGATAAGACCGACGGCGCTCAGTCCAAAAGATCTGTAAATAAAGTACGTCACGGAAAAATAACACAGCAGCTGCAAAGTTGAAAATAACAATCCGGCTAAAAGCACAGGCATGTGGTGAAACAGCCCTCTGAACGTTGAGTGAAACAGAGAAAGACTCTCTTCCGCTTTTTCCAGAGCTTCTTCCCTGTTTTTAACAATACGAAGTTTCGCTCCGAGCTTGATCATTCCTCTGTAGATCCCGTCGGCGATTCCTTTAAATACACCTATAACTATAATCGCCGCGAGAACTAAAATATTGATAGTGTATCCGATAATGACGAGCCAGTAGAAATTCGGAACCGCGTCTTTGAAAAAGTCCCACTTAATAATCAGAAGAACCGTTGACAATACCACCAGCGAGATCTGGTAAATTATGAATTTTGCCATCAGGGCGCTGACGGTCACGCCTAAATTACGCCCTTTCTTCGTCAGATAATACGCCTGGAAAGGCTGCCCGCCGGTAGAGAAAGGCGTAATAGCGGAAAAGTACTGTCCCCCCATCGTGACGTTCAGGCTGTCGGAAAACGGCTCGTCGCCGTAAAAATCTTTTAAAAGAAAGTGCAGCGTCAATGTTTCAAACAGCCAGTACCCGATCATACAGCCTACAGAGCCCAGCAGCCATAAAGGATTGAGTTCGTGCAGCGATCTGATCAAAGTTCTCGGATCATTTGAAAAAAGGATAAATCCTACAACTATCACGCCACAGGAAATACATATAAATAATTCTATTTTTCGCGATTTCACCTGAGGCGTCCTTCCTTTTTCTTTAGTAAAAGTAAAATTTCCGGCCTTGCGGCCAATGCTCAGTACTGTTTAGTTTACCACAAAGGCATACTAAAAGCAAGAGCACTCCGGTCAACAAAAAACGCCTGCAGCGGCAGCAAAGGCGCAAAAAAAATTTTTATCTATATATTGGGGGTTATCCACAACCAATTACAACACGTTGTGGATAACTTGCTTTTTTGCTGTTTTTTGTTCTATTTTCACTAAAATTATGTATTGCAAACAAATTTCGGAATCTGCTATATTTTTAGGCGCATCGGCAGGAGGTGTTTTCCACAGCGTTGAACACAGCCGGAAAAGACCGCTTCCATGTCCGATCAGACGAAATGACTTTTCAAGGTTACCGGCATAATATATATTATGTCAGTTACGGGACGTTGCTCCTCTAAGCCGGCATAGCGGTATATCCTTTGAAATATAGATCAAAAGATAAAGCTTCCGTAATGTGTTTTTCCGTTCGGATGAATAAGTTACGTAAAATTCATACGAAAGGTCTTGGACGCAATGACTGCCCCGAGTTATACCGACAAACAGCTCAGCGCGATCTGGGCTAACTGCCTTGACGAACTAAAAAAGGATATTCCTCAAATAGAATATGATTCTTTCATAGACCCTATATGTCTTGAAGACATATACGAGAACGTAGCATATCTTACCGTTCCCAGCGAATTTTATATTCAGCAGATTGAAAAAAAGTACCATAATGCCATAAAATCTGCGCTGATGGAATGTACTAAATCGTATCTTACCTTGAAATTCTTTGAAAAGGATAACTATACGAAAAAGCAGCCTTCCGTAGAAAATCACAGTCTGTTTGAATCACATCTGAACAAACAGTATACGTTTGATTCGTTTATTGTCGGAAATAATAACCGCATGGCGTGCGCGGCAGCTATAGCTATTTCAGATTCCCCCGGTACGGCATATAATCCTTTCTTTATATATGGGCAGTCAGGACTCGGAAAAACGCATTTCATGCACGCTATCGGTAATAAGATACTCGAAAACGATCCTTCAAAGAAAGTTTTATACGTTACAGCCGAAACTTTCACGAACGAATTCGTTGACGCCATCACACATAAAACGAACGAAGAATTCAGAAACAAATACAGAAATATTGACGTACTGCTTATTGACGACATACAGTTCCTTTCAAAAATGGAGCGCACGCAGGAAGAATTTTTCTACACCTTCAACGCGCTTTATGAAGCAAAGCACCAGATCGTCATTTCGTGCGACAGCCCTCTGAACAAGATCGAGATACTGGAAGAACGGCTCAGAACAAGGTTTGCATGGGGTCTTATCGCAGACGTACAGGCGCCGGATTATGAAACAAAAGTGGCAATTCTTAACCGAAAAGCCGAAGAAAAAGCGATCGACGTTGACAATGAGATCCTTGACTACATCGCATCGTACACAGGCGACAATATCCGCGAGCTTGAAGGCGTCATTAATCACCTGTCTATGGCGCTACATCAGGGCCAGGAGATCGATATCAATCTCGCAAAAGAGGCTTTAAAACATATTTCAGATGATAATTTGCATGAAATCACCGAGGGTGTTATAATTGACTCGGTATCCAGATTTTTCGGCATAAGCGTTGAAGATCTGCTATCTAAAAAAAGAACGAAAGAACTGGTATTTCCGAGACAGATCGCGATGTATCTTTGCCGTACACTGTTAGATATGTCCTTCCCTAACATAGGAAAGGCGTTCAACGGGAAAGATCATTCGACCGTAATGTACGCAGTAGAACAGATATCAAATCATATTGAAATAAACAGTGAACTGCAGCATACGGTAGATAAACTCAAGAAATACATAAACAGCGGAAACGTAGCTTGAAATACAAAAAGCATCGCTGTCAGTTTAAGGACGTACACCGTCCTTTTACTGTATTGCCGGGTCATACGTATATTCAATATATGTTTTATCCCCGGGTTTTCCACAGATATGTTGTGGAAAAGTTGAAAAATTTTTGT
>CAMVBR010000330.1 GCA_947165755.1 uncultured Clostridia bacterium | reverse complement strand
GAACAGTTTATACATCAGCCGTTCCAGAAATTCCGCGTCGGCGGTGCAGCCGGTGCGCACGTAGTTCTTTGCAACGCTGTTCATGCCCCCGGCGATAAAATCCACCAGATACATCCGGTCTTCGCCTTCCACGCCGCTGAAAAAGTGGTCGCACGCCATAAAGCTTTCGTACTGTACGTCGTAAAGGCAATGCAGAATATCGTTTTTCACCATCAGCTCCAACAGCTCCCGCTGATCCACGATATACCGGCTGTAGGCCCGGCAAAAATCGCGGAACCGGGCGCTGCGGCATACCTCACGCCCCGGGCCGGGCTCGTAACAACTGCGCTGCAGCGCGAATACGATCACGTTATCTTTGCTGCCGAACAGGGTATAAAAGGTCTGCCGTGAGATATCCGCTGTTTTGCAAAGGTCGCTCACGCTGATCTGCGCATAGGGCTTTTGCCGCAGCAGCTGCAGCATGGCGTCCGCAATGGCGCGCTGCGAGATCAGCGCCGTTGGGTTTTCTCCGCAATACATTTACAAATTGCCCCTTTTGTACAAGTTTTCATTTAAACCTTGACAAGTGTCTGAGTTTGTGCTATGATGATACCACAGACTTGGACATTTGTCAACGTCAGCGGCAAAAAAATCAGAAATTGATCGCTCAAAGCTCAAATTCTTCGCTCAACGCTCAACGCTCATTTTTTTTGTGCTTCCGTTGGCACTCTGCATCCAAGACTGCCAAAATTTAAAAAAAGAGGTGTAACTATAACGTAACCGTACTTCCCAACGCGGTGACCTATCTGCACACCGAGGCCTTTCAGAAAAGCACCGGTCAGGCAGCCGCGGAGGGGGAAAAAGTGATCCTTCTGCCCTGTAAAACCGACCGTAACGGCGATCTTTCCGGCGAAGATTTTTATTCCCTTGCCGTTACCGGCGTAATTACCGCGCCGGATACCAACGGCTTTGTTGAGATCCGCACCCGCGACCGCGTGCGGGTAGACGGCGCCGAGATCCTTCCCGGCGGCCTCATCCAGCTGGAGGTGGCGCGCTTCCCCGAAACCCCCGATCTGCCGGAGGAGGAAGATAAAGCCAAAACCGACGCGCTGAAGGAGGATCTTCTTTCCTTTTCCAAAAAATACGATTGGGCGCCCGTGGCAAAATACCTGCTCTCTATGGTGGAAAACCTGAACGGCCTGATCTCTATTCTCTCTCCCTTTATGGATATGGAAGCCGCCGAGCGCTATGCGCTGCTCAGCGAAAACAGCGCCAAAGCCCGGGCGGAGGCGATAGAGCGGATCCTGTATGAGTGGATCGAAATGGCGAAGCTCTCCGGCGAGGGCAGCGAGCAGCGGGAGGCGGATTACAAAAAAGCCTACCGCGAGGCTGCCATCAAGAAGCAGATCGCCTTTCTGCAAAAGGAGCTGGATGAGCTCCACCCCGAAAACGTGACCGAGCTGCGCAAATTGGAGCAGAAGCTTGAAACCGCCGCCATGAACGAAACCGCCCGCAAAGAGGCCTCTAAGGTGCTGCAGCGGATGAAAAACGAGGGCGAAAATTCGCAGGAATACGCCATGCTGTACGATTATCTCGATTTTCTTGTGAATCTGCCCTGGAAAAAAGAGGAAGCGCAGAACATCGATCTTGCCGAGGCCCGCGCCGTGTTGGACGCGGATCACTACGGCCTGAAAAAGATCAAAGACCGCATCATTCAGCAGATTGCCGTGCTGGATCTCAAAAAAGCCCAATCCGGCTCCATCCTCTGCTTTGTGGGCGCGCCGGGCACCGGCAAAACCAGCATCGGCAAAAGCATTGCGGATGCGCTGCACCGCAAATACGTGCGGGTGAGCCTCGGCGGCGTGCGCGATGAGGCGGATATCCGCGGCCACCGCCGCACCTATATCGGCGCCATGCCGGGCCGCATTATGGACGGCATTGCGAAAGCGGGCGTTTCCAACCCCGTAATGGTGCTGGATGAGATCGACAAGCTGAGCCAATCCTATAACGGCGACCCTGCCGCCGCGCTGCTGGAGGTGCTGGATCCGGAGCAGAACAATACCTTTACGGATCACTACCTGAACGTGCCCTACGATCTTTCTGACGTGCTCTTTATCTGCACGGCGAACACGCTGGATTCCATCCCCGCGCCGCTGCTCAACCGCATGGAGGTGATCTCCTTCAGCGGCTATACCGAAACGGAAAAATATCATATCGCCGTGCGGCATCTGCTGCCCAAGGCGGAGCAGAGCGCCGGCATCGCCCCCGGCCACGTGCATATCCCGGAAGATGTGATGCACGCCATTATTGCCGATTACACCATGGAGGCGGGCGTGCGGGGCCTCAAAAAAATGCTGGATACCCTCTGCCGCACCGCCGCGGTCCGGCTGATTCAGGGGGATACCGCCGAAATCACCGTACAAAAGGAGCAGCTGCGCGAGTTTCTGGACCGCAAGCCCATCCGCCATACCGTGGCGCAGGAAACACAGCAGCCCGGCGTGGTAACGGGGCTGGCATGGACCCAATCCGGCGGCGACGTGCTCTTTATTGAAACGCTGTTCACCAAGGGCAGCGGCAAGGTGACGGTCACCGGCCAGCTGGGGGACGTGATGAAGGAATCGGTGCAGATCGCCGTGAGTCTGGTCAAATCCCTGTATCCGGAAACGGCGGAGCTGTTCGAGAAGAACGATCTGCACGTCCACGTGCCTGACGGCGCCGTGCCCAAGGACGGCCCTTCCGCCGGCATCACCCTTACCACGGCTCTCTCTTCGCTGGTTACCGGCCACACCGTAAGCCCCAAGCTGGCCATGACAGGCGAGGTGTCGCTCAGGGGCGTGGTATCGCCCATCGGCGGCCTGCCCGAAAAGCTGATGGCCGCAAAACGCGCCGGGGTGGCGAAGGTGTTCATCCCCGCCGAAAACGAACCCGATCTGGAAGAGGTCGCCCAGGAAGTGAAGGACAGCCTTCAGATCATACCGGTGTCCACGGTAATGGACGTATTGGACCAAGCCCGGCTGGTCGGTTCCGGCCTGCCGCTTGACGAATAAAAAAAACTACGGAAAAACGGAGGAAAAATCATGAAACAGGTTACGAAGGATATGCTCATCGGCGAGCTTCTGGAGCTGAACGGCGAGGCTGCGGCCCCCGTGCTGCTTTCCATCGGCATGCACTGCCTGGGCTGCCCCGCGTCTCAGATGGAGAGCATCGAAGAGGCCGCCATGGTGCACGGCGTAGACGCGGACGCGCTGGTTGCCGAACTGAACGAAAAAATGGCCGCCGAATAAACCGCATTCGGCAGGCGCTGTTCAGAGATCACAGAAAAACGGATCGGGCAATTCCGGATCCGTTTTTTTTCTTAAT
>CAMVBR010000329.1 GCA_947165755.1 uncultured Clostridia bacterium | reverse complement strand
CGCCACGGCAAGCCCCTCGTGCTGTTCAACGTAACCGGCTTTTACGACGACCTTGTGATGCTGATCGCGGACGGCAAAGAGGAGGGCGGTATCCGCCCCGCGGTGGAAACGCTCTTCGGCTGCAGCGCCGATATAAACGAAACGATCCGCCTGACCGAGGCCGGGGAGACGGATACGAGCGGGGCGAGCATCTACGGTTAATTCGGAATGCGGAATGCGGAATTAAATTAAGCATTACGCATTACGAATTACGCATTTGAAAAAAAGCCTGATCTTTCAAAGGAGGTTCGTTTATGCTTCAGATCTTCGGCACCAAAAAGAGCGCCGACGCAAGAAAGGCCGAGCGGTTCTTCAAGGAGCGCGGCGTGAAATATCAATACGTGGACCTGAAAGAAAAGGGGCTGAGCCGCGGCGAGCTGCTGAGCGTGGCTGCGGCCGTGGGCGGCGTGGACAACCTGATCGACCCCGAGAGCAGAGAAAAGGACCTTTTATCTCTGCTCGCCTACCTTGTGCCCGAGCAGAAGCTCGATAAACTGCTGGAAAACCAGAGCGTGCTCAGGCAGCCCATCGTAAGAAACGGCAAGCAGGCCGCCGTGGGCTATCAGCCCGAGATATGGAAAAAGTTTTTATAATTAGGGCGATCGATTGAGGAGAAATTCTGAAGGAGGAGAGCTTATGGCGAATTGCCCGAAATGCGGCCGGCATCTGCGGCTGATCGACTGGAAGCAGACCTGCCCCCACTGCGGGGCCAATGTGTTCCTTTACAATTTGCAGGAACGGCTGATGCTGGACGCGGACAAGGCCGAGGTGCAGCACTACTACCACCAGAAAAAGGTGGACCGGGTGAAGGCGTCCTTTATCGGTTCCCCGCTGGCGGTTGTAAGGATCTTCACGTCCCTTTTGCCCGTGGCCGCCCTGTTCGCGCCGCTGCTGCACACCGATTTCGCGGCCCCCTACGAGGCGCTGCCCGATACCCTCAACGCGCTGAAGCTGTACGACCTGTTCAGCGCGGCGGATCCTCTCGCCTTTTTCACGGACGCGTGGAACGCGGGGCTGGGCGGCAAGGCCTTCGTGTTTCTTATGCTGTGGCTGGCGCTGAGCCTTGTATTTCTGCTGCTGCACTTTGCGCTGCTGTTTTTATCGTGCTCACCCCACGGAAAAACCCGCAACCTGACGCTGGATATATTTCAGCTGCTCACCGCCGCCTTTTACACCGTATTATCGCTGCGCATGCAGCAGGCGTCCTTTGCCGCCGTGCGGTCCGGCTGGGGCACCGCGCTGTATCTCGGCCTGAGTTGCCTGAACCTGCTCTTTGACGCGCTGGTGCTGCGGCAGGGCATCGAAGTGAAGCACAAGCAATGCTACGTGGGCGGCATACCCATTGAGGAATACTTTGAGATGCAGAAAAACGGCGTGCCGCAGGAGGAGATACGCGCAGAGATGTACCGCCGCCTGACCGCGCTGCAGCAGGAAAAAGAAAAAGAGCTGCAGGCGATGGAGGAGGAACGGCTGAAAAAAGCGAAGGGAAAAACGGAAAAGGGGGCGGCAGACCGTGGCTGAAAACAAGGCGCAGGAGGCATCCTACGAAAACGGCCGGCTGAATCAGGCCTACATGAACCGCCTGTTTTGCTCCACCCGCGAGCGCGTGGCCTACACGCTCAAATCCGCGCTGGGCAGGCTGGATATCGGCAAATACGATATCGGCACCGAGATCTTTCTGTATAAATTCTACGGCCTTTCGCCGCTGAGCTACGCCAAGGCCGCGGCGGGGCTGGGCGTTTACGACATGATCAACGACCCGCTCACCGCCGCCATCATCGACAACATGCGCACCCGCTGGGGCAAATTCAAGCCCTTTCAGTATTTAGCGCTGCTGCCGAGCCTTGCCATCGGGTTCTTTCTGTGTATTCTGCCCATGTTCGCAAATAACCGGGGCATGGACGAGAGCCAGCGGCTGTGGACCTACATGGCCGTAATGTATATCAGCGAGACCGTGGGCGCCTTCTTCGGCGGGGGCGGCTACATCGATAACGTATTCACCCCCAACCCCAACGAGCGAACGAGCATGCTGGTGGTGGCGAAGTTTTTTGCCGACGTAAAGATCCCGGCGCAGCTGTTCGGCATCTTATACGACCTGATCGACAACGGCAAGCTGGATATGGACGTGACGCGCCTGTTCGTGGTGATGAAGCTCGTGATTTGGGTGATCACCACCGTGGTGAACGTGAACTGGATCCTTGTGAGCCGCGAACGGGTGCCCCAGACCGAAAAGCCGCCCCATCCGCTGAAGGGCTTTTTATCGGTATTCCGCAACAAGCCCCTGCTCATTTACACCCTCACCGACGTGGTGGACGGCATCAATATCGGCACCAGCGAATCGCTGTATTACGCCGACGTGCTGCACTTCAACATGCTGCCCACGGTGGGCGGCATCCCGGGCTCGCCGGTATCGTATTTGAGCTATACGTGGGCGCCGAAGTTCCGCGAAAAATACTCCACCAAACGCCTGTGGCTGATGCAGCGGTTTTCCATTTTCGTTTCGGAGGGCTTCTTTTTGCTCTTCGGCATGCTCGGCGGCAAAACCAACGGGCTCTACCTGAAGCGCGTGCCCATGACCGTTGCCTTCGGCCTCGGCAACGTGCTGGAAATGGTGTTTTACGCCACGAAGCAGATCGTGGGCAGCGAGATCAACTACGAGGTGCTCGATTACTGCGAATGGAAAAACGGCTACCGGGTAGAGGCCACCATCAATATGATCAACGGCTATTTCAAAAAGCTGAAGGATATACTGCTGCGCATCGTGAACGGCTGGCTGCTCGAAAAATGGGCGGGCTACCAATCGGGCCTGACCGCCTCACAGAGCATCGATACCATGTGGAAGATGTTCGTGGCCTCCTTCGCGCCCCGGCTGGTGTTCGATTTCTTATCCATGATCCCCATGTTCTTCTATAACATTGACCGCGGCACCCGCGAGCAGATGTATCTGGAATTGGAGCAGCGCCGCGCCGCCGAAGCCGCAAGGATCAAGGCGGAAACGGACGGGAGAGAGATTAAAGAATAAAGACGAAAGACGAAAGAAAATTAAAAATTAATGAATCATAAATAAAAGATGGAAGAGAAAGCGATCTTCCATCTTTTTAAATTGCAGTTTATCGCGCCGCAGGCGCGAAGTAACTTCGGTAGCGCGGCTGACCACAGCCGCTATCGGCGCAAGGCGTGGGTATAGGAGCGCATGCGAACTATACCCCGGCGCAGGGACGACAAAAAACCAGCATTTTTCAATAGATTTACCTTATGTTGCACAGAGCCGGGGTATCCGTCGGCGCACCGCCGCATACCCG
>CAMVBR010000328.1 GCA_947165755.1 uncultured Clostridia bacterium | reverse complement strand
CGTAAGATATTGCTTCGTCCATCCGTATTGCGTCCTTTCGTCCACGCTCCCGTTAATGATTTATAATTATTATAATCGGAAACGGGAAGGGAATCAATGAGGAAAGGAAAAAATCCCCGTTCCCGGCTTGCATCCTTCATCGTTACAAAGTATAATAAATTTATAAACCATAACGAAAGCAAAGGAACCCACATGAAATACAGGACCAACAGAAAAACCGGCGACCGGATCAGCGAGATCGGGATCGGCTCGGCGTATATATACGAGGCGGGCATGGACGAGGCCGTGCGGGCCCTGCACAAGGCGGCGGCGGGCGGCGTCAACTATTTCGACCTTGCCGCGGGCCACGGGGACGCCTTCCCCATCTACGGCGAGGCCTTCCGGGGCCTTCGGAAGGACGTATTCTTCCAGATCCACTTCGGCGCGGACTATTCGGGCGGCGAATACGGCTGGTCGCTGGCGCTGGATACGGTAAAGCGGTCCGTGGACCGGCAGCTGCGCGAGCTTGGCACCGATTATATCGACTACGGCTTCATCCACTGCCAGGATGAGGAGGCCGACTGGGAAACGTACAAGCTTAACGGCGTTTACGACTATATCCTCTCGCTGCAAAAGGCGGGCGTGGTGCGCCATATCGGCCTTTCCTCACACACGCCGCGGGTGATCATGCGCATCATGGACGAGGTGAACGTGGATATGCTGATGTTCTCGGTGAACCCCGCCTACGACTACGGGCAGGGCGAATACGCCAACGGCAGCGTGGACGAGCGCAGCGCGGTCTACCGCCGGTGCGAGGCCGAGGGCGTAGGCATAACGGTAATGAAGCCCTTTTCCGGCGGGCAGCTGCTGGAAGCGGACCGGTCGCCCTTCGGCAAGGCGCTCACAGCGTACCAATGCATCCGCTATTGCCTCGATAAGCCCGGCGTGCTCACGGTGCTGCCCGGGGTGAGGAACACGGCGGACGTGGATGCCCTTCTCGCCTATTTTGACCAAACGGAGGAGGCAACGGATTATTCGGTGATCGGCTCCTTCGCGCCGCCGCAGGCGAGCGGCAAATGCGTTTACTGCGGCCACTGCAAGCCCTGCCCCGCAGGGATCGACGTGGGCCTTGTGAACAAGTATTACGACCTCGCCCGGGCGGGCGACGCGCTGGCGGCGGAGCACTACCGCACGCTGCAAAAGAACGCAAACGACTGCGTCGGCTGCGGCCACTGCAACAGCCGCTGCCCCTTCGGCGTTGCCCAGAGCGAGCGCATGCGGGAGATCGGCACGTATTTCGCCTGATTGAAAATTGCAATGTATCGCTGCGCTCAAATGCGTAATTAGGAGGTATTCTCATGAATCACACCGTTTCAAGATCCGCCCTGAGCGTTCTGCTCGCGGCGCTGCTGCTCATTGCAAGTCTGCTCCCGGCCTTTGCGGCGGGGGCGACGGCGGAAGAAGACGCGGTCCGCTTTGCCGTGGCCACGGACGTACACTTGCGGCTGCCGGATGAAGAGCTGCCGGCTTATTACCCCGAAAGCGAGCTCTACTATTCGTGTTGGGGCTCGGGCAACCAGACCCACGAGGCGGCAGGGCTGCTCACGCAGATGCTGCGGCGGGCGGAGGAAAACGGCGCGGCGTTCGTATTGCTCGGCGGCGACCTCGCCCACAACGGCGAGGAAGCGCAGCACCGCTATTTTGCCTCGCTCCTGCGGGCCTTTGAGGAAGAAAGCGGCATCCCCGTTTACGTGGTGCCCGGCAACCACGACTATTACGCGAGCACGCCCGCGCAGTTTAAGGAATACTACGCCGATTTCGGCTATGCCGAGGCGCTGGCGGCGGACAATAAAACCGCCTCCTACACGGCGGAGCTGCCCGGCGGCTTCCGGCTGATCGCCGTGGATTCCAACGACCCGGGCAAGGACGGCGACGGCCTGGACGAGCGGCTGTTTTCGTGGATCGGCGCGCAGGCTGCGCTGGCCGCAGCGGACGGCAGAACGCCGATCGTTATGATGCACCACCCGCTGCTGGAGCCCATCCCCTACGCGAGCGTACTGATGAAGGATTTTATCGTGCGCGACCATGAAGCCGTGGCCGAGCGGTTCGCGCGGTGGGGCGTTTCCTACGTATTCACCGGGCACGAGCACGGCAACAATATCACGTCCTTTACCGCCGGAAACGGCAGGGTAGTATACGATATCCTCACCACCTCGCTGAATTCCTACCCGCTGGAATTCCGCATGATCGACCTTACGGCGGATTCCATGGCAATCTCGATGGAGCAGATCGATTCCCTCGACCCGGCCTTCGTTCCGCCCGGATATAACGCCGCGCAGCGCGCCGCCATCGAAGCGGACTACACCGCCTATTCCCTCGGCTTTTTCAAATTTTCCGTGGCCAAAAAGATCGAGCGGGTGATCGCCCCCGAATTTATCAAGGACGCCCTCGGGGAAAACGGCGCGGCCCTTTCGGACGCGGTGGACGTGGTGATGCCCCTTGTGGCAGACGCGCTGCGTATGCCGTTTTACGCCGATGAAGGCGAGAGCGTGGCAGCCCTCGCCAAAGCGGCCGGGGCGGAGCTGCCGCCCTCGGATTACGCGGATCTTATGGATCTCATCACAAGCCTTGTGGCCGTGGTTTACCGCGGCGGCGAGAACCTGCCCGTGGGGAAGGCGCCCGAGAGCAGGCTGTTTCTGGTGGCGCTGAATACCCTGCTGAAATACGTGCTGGCGCAAACCGGCAACCGGGTATCGCTGCAAGCCCTGAACCGCATTTTCGGCCTGCTGGGCTTCGACCGGCTCGACCGGCTCGAGCTCTACCGCTGGAACCGCGCCTATATTCTCGGCGCAAACAGCTCCTACGCCGCAGCGGAGCAGGCGCTCGCTCCCCTTTTGAACCGTTTTCTGGTAGACGACGAGGTGCCGGACCGCGACGCGGTGCTCACCCCTGCCGAACCTGCGGACGGCGGCTCCGTTTTCGCCGCGTTCCTCAGCTGGGTGAAGGCGTTTTTCCACCGCCTTACCCGGATGCTGAAAAACGTATTTTCCTTTGCGGCCCGCTGAACGGGGCCCTGTTTTCTTCGAAAAACAAACGAAACGCTCGGAGGAGATCATATAATGACATTACCCAACGATCCGCTGCTGCTGATGAGCGTGGTGAACACGAAGCTGCGCGATTTTTATAAAGACCTCGACGCGCTCTGCGACGACCTGAACGAAAACAGGGCTGCATTGGAAGCAAAGCTCGCCGCCGCGGGCTACGTATACGACGAAGCGCGCAATCAGTTCGTGCGGCGGTAGAACCCGCGGGGAATTGGAATTTATCGCTCGATGCGATAAATTCCAAAGTGAAGTACGCCTTACGGC
>CAMVBR010000327.1 GCA_947165755.1 uncultured Clostridia bacterium | reverse complement strand
TTTGGGGGTACTATTGTTTTGCAACCGGTTGAAAAGTTCACATTTTCCAGATATAATTATTTTGGTAAAGCGGAATCTCATCTGCTTATTTAAAAAACGTTTTCCATTGAAACAAAAAAGGAGGTCCTCGCATTATGACATTACCAACATTTTTTCTCAAAATCATTGCTTTTTTTCAGGCGATCATCAGCTTTTTTACGTCCGGCATTTTTTGGACGGAGGTCACAACCCCTTCGGATCCGGTTGTGATTCCGCCACCCGAAAATGCCGTTGTACTCAACCTTGACAACTTTACAATGACTTGGTCCGATGAATTTGACGGCAACGCCGTTGACACGGCAAAGTGGACTGGATACAAATGCGGCGCAGAACAATCCAAAACGAGAATGGGCGCATGGTGGAACACCGATATGGCGTCGGTCAAAGACGGCAACCTGCACATTCAGACGAAATACTACGACAATGGATACAAAGGCGGCAAAAAAGGTTGGTACAGCTGCGGCCTTTGCACAGACGGCTTATTTGAACAGACCTACGGTTATTTTGAGATCCGCTGCATCCTGCCGAAGGGCGTAGGCATGTGGTCGGCTTTCTGGATGATGCCCCATAATATCAACGATTCCATCGGCAACGGCGGCGTGGACGGCGCGGAGATCGACGTGTATGAATCTCCGAATTATCACTATAAACTCAGCGATAATGTCAACGTCGTGACCTCCAGCATTCATTATGACGCATACGGCGCGGAGCATCAGCAAAAAACCGTCTGCACGCCTTTTATTGAGAACAACGACCCCTATGAGACCTACACCACATACGGTGTGGAATGGAACGAAAAAGAATATATTTTCTACATCAACGGCGTAGAGACCGGGCGCACCGATTTCGGCGGCGCGTCTCAGGTGCCGGAATACATGATCGTAAACTGCAACGTCAACGGCACGGAAGGGTTCCCGCTGAACGGCTATGCCGGAGATGCGCTGACCTTTGATTCGCCGCAGCCCACAGACCTTGTTGTTGATTATGTAAGGGTTTATCAGTATAATTCTTTGCTCGGCCAGTAAGCCGGAAGCGGAGGCTGAATGATGAAGATCCTCGGAAAGAACAACGATTTTAGAACAGAAGAAGGAACAATAACAAAAACGGGATATGCCGTTATGCTGCTGTCCGCTGTTTTTGGTCTGTGTGTTTTCTTTACCGGAAGAAAGATTTACGCAAAGTCGATGCAGAAGAAACAGTCAGATTAATTCAGGTTTGACGAGCCATACACCGTGTATCATTTTGGCGGACTTACTATGGTTTCGGTATCATTTTGGCGGACTTACACATATCTGCACGGTAGCATTGATACAATACCGTGCAGATTTCTTTTGTACCCCACCCAGTGAAAAATGCCTTGATATCAAGCGATAAACGGGCTGCTTTCACACGAATACCCGTTCCCGGGATAACAAAAAAGCCTGGCAAATTGACCGTTTGCAGGGCTTTTCGCTGTATTCGGGGATCAAAGTGAAAAAGTAATCATGTGCAAGATGGGTATTCGTGTGAAAGTTGAGTAATCGTGTGAAAGTTAGGTAATCGTGTGAAAGTTGATTTTTACCTAGACGGGGCTGGTTCATAGAACCGTCCTGCCGTCCCTGCCTGCCGCGCTGCGATTGTTACTTCGCGCCTCCGGCGGGACAAACTGCAATTTAAAACCTGTTTCTTACATGAAAAAAGCCTCTTTCGTCGATCGACAAGAGAGGCTTATCTGTTTTATGCCGGGGCGGAAATCCGCCGCCGGTTATTTTTTCAGACGTTTGATTTCCGTCATGTTCTTGGGGTCGAGGATCCGGGCGAGCTCGGCTTCGCTCATCAGCCCGTCGCGGATCACGATCTCCTTTACGGGGACGCCCGTGCGCAGCGATTCCTTGGCGATCTCGGCGGATTTCTTGTAGCCGATGTAGGGCTTGAGGGCGGTGGCGATGCCCACGCTCTTATGCAGAAGCTCGTCGCAGCGCTCCTTATTCACCACGATACCGGAAATGCAGTTATCGATCAGGGTGCCGATGGCGTTGGTGAGCGCCTGCACGCCCTCGAAAATGCTGTAGAAGATCACCGGCTCGAAGGCGTTGAGCTCCAGCTGACCGGCCTCGGCCGCCATGGTGACCGTCATATCGCTGCCGATGATGCGGAAGGCCACCTGCGAAACCACTTCGGGGATCACGGGGTTCACCTTGCCGGGCATGATGGAGGAGCCGTTCTGCTTTGCGGGCAGCGAGATCTCGGCAATACCCGTTTTGGGGCCGCTGGAGAGCAAACGGAGATCGTTGCACATCTTGGAAAGGTTGAGCGCGGCGGTTTTCAGCGTAGAGGACACCGCAACGTAAATATCCAGATTCGAGGTGCCGTCGAAAAGATCCTCACACTGGGTGTAATTGCCGTCCACCACCTTGGAAACGTTATCGCAGATATAGGTGAGGTAATAGGGGTCGCCGTCGATGGCCGTGCCGATGGCCGTGGCGCCCATATTCAGCACGTGAAGCGCTTTTTCGGCAAAAATGAAGCGCCCGATATCCCGCTTTACCGCCGAAGCGTAGGCGTGGAATTCCTGCCCGAGCCGCATGGGTACGGCGTCCTGCAGCTGCGTTCTGCCCATTTTTAAGATGCCGTCGAACTCCACGGCTTTTTCCATGAGCACGTTATAAAGGCGCTCCTCGGCGGGGATCAGGACGTTGAGCATCTGCACGATGGCGATCTTGCCCGCGGAGGGATACACGTCGTTGGTGGACTGCGCCATATTCACGTCGTCGTTGGGGTGAACGATGCTGTAATCGCCCTTTTGCCCGCCGAGGATCTCAATGGCCCGGTTGGCGATCACTTCGTTGGCGTTCATGTTCGCAGAGGTGCCCGCGCCGCCCTGAATGGCGTCTACAATAAACTGATCGTGCAGCTTGCCTTCGATGATCTCATCGCAGGCCTGTATGATGGCTTCAGCTTTTCTGCCGTCGAGTCTGCCCGAATCCCGGTTTGTCATGGCCGCCGCGCGTTTGAGCTGCGCCAGCGCCTTGATGAGCTCAAAGTGCATGGGGTGGCCGGTGATCGGAAAGTTTTCTTTTGCCCGTAAAGACTGCACGCCGTAATATGCGTCTGCGCTGATCTCCTTTTCGCCGATGGAATCAGCTTCGATCCTTGTTTTCATGCCGGAAGAACCTTCTTTTTGCTATATTAACAATTTTTATAATTGCTATTATAATTATAGCACGATTACGCCTTTTTTCAATACCTTTCGGCAGGGTTCTTCGGTTTTTGTTGGAGAAAAATGGGAAATTGGCAGTTTGTCGGGCAGTATGCCCGACAAACTGGAGCTACAAGCTAA
>CAMVBR010000326.1 GCA_947165755.1 uncultured Clostridia bacterium | reverse complement strand
TGGGGTAGTGGGGGAGCACGTCCGAAACGGCGGCCTTCAATATGGCCGGATCCGCAGGCGCGTCCAACGCCGCGGTAAACCGGAAGGTACGCCCCCAATCTTTTGTTGTGAGCGCCGAAAACATGATCGATGCGGTGTCGGTTCTGTACCACTGAAATTGCGCCAACGATATTCCCCCATTTGAATGATTTTCATGATTTATACTATTTTATCATATCATCGTTTGAAAATCAACATAAAGGCGGAAAATGTTGCAATATATATCAGTCGTCGTCTTTGCCAAATCCGGCAACAGCCATAATATATTCAGTGTTCCTGTTCATTCCGTTTCATCCGTATGTTCTTTCGCTTCATTTGCCGCAGCGTCGGTACGCTCCGCCGGGGCTTCCTCCGGTTTTGCTTCGTTCTTTCTGCGCAGCACCCGGGCGCTGTTGAACAGCACAATAAACGCGCCCGCGTTATGCAGAAACGCGCCCATCACCGGGGTAACCACGCCCAGCGCCGCCAGAAAGATCATTACAAAGCTGGTGATAAAGGCGATCCATATGTTCTGCCGGATGGCGGTTTTCGTTTTCTGCGCCAGCTCCATCACAAAGGGCAGTAGGGTGAGATTATTGTTCATCAGCGAGATATCCGCGCTCTGTATTGCGGTATCGCTGCCCATGGCCCCCATGGCCACGCCCACGTCCGCCGCGTTCAGGGCAAGGGCGTCGTTGATGCCGTCGCCCACGGTGGCCACGGTATACTGCTCTTTTGCGGCCTTCACCTGATCCAGCTTTTGCTCCGGCAGCAGCTCGGCGTGCATTTCATCCGCGCTGATGTCGGCGGCGATGCGCTCGGCCTCGATCTTGCTGTCGCCGGTGAGCACCATAATCTTTTTCACGCCCAGCGCCCGCAGCCCGGCAAAGGCCTCGTCCACGTCCGCACGCAGGCTGTCGCGGAAGACCACGTTGCCCAGCACACTGCCGTCCTTTACCACCCAGGAGGCGGAACCGCCCTCCGGGGGATCGGGCAGCGCAAAGCCGAGGGAGGCGATAAAGCGGGTGTTGCCCATTAATATCTCGCTGCCGTCCTTTACGCCCTTCATGCCCTTGCCGGGCAGCTCGGTGAGCACGTAATCCGTTTCGTAGGCAACGTTGCCGCATAGCTGCATCAGCGATTTTGAGGTGGGGTGGGTAGAGCCGTGGGCCACAGCGGCGGCAGCGGCAAGCAGCTCCTCTTCGCTGCCCGCCTGCACAAGGTTGATGCCCACCGCCTCCAGCGTGCCGTTGGTGATGGTGCCGGTTTTATCGAACACAAAGCAATCCGCGGCGGTAAGCTTATCGATAAAGGCGGGATTTTTGATCAGCACGCCCCGCTTCGCCCCCGCGCCGAGAGCTGCGATCAGCGGCGCGCTGGATACCAGCATATACCCGCAGGGGCAGCTCACCACAAGTATGGCGATGGCCTTGGAAACGTCCTTTGAAAAGAACCAGATCAGCACCGCGATCACCAGCACGATGGGGATATAATAGAGCATGAATTTATCCACGGCGCTTTTTTCGGGCAGCTGCATGTTCTCGGCGTTTTCAAGCAGCTTCACAATGCGCTGGAAGGAGGTATCCGCGCAGGCCTTTTCCACGGTAACGGTGAGAAGGCCGTCCGTGTTTGTGGTTCCTGCATATACCTTATCGCCGGGCCGCACGAACTTGGGCAGCGATTCGCCGGTAAGGGATTTCTGGTCCATATCCGCCTCGCCCCGCACCACTACGCCGTCGATGGGCAGCGCCATGCCGGGCTTTACCAGAATGGTATCGCCGGGCTGCAGCGATTTTGCGTCCACCTCGGTCTCTGCGCCGTTCTTCAGCAGAATGGCGGTTTCGGCCTGCATCTTTTTCAGGCCTTCAATGGCGTCACGCCCACCCATGATGCTCTTCTCTTCAAAGAAATGCACCACGGTAAGTATCATGGGGATCAGCATTGCCGCCACGTACTGGCCGTCCAGTACGCAAACGATAATGGCAACGCTTACAAGGATCTCCATTGCCGCGCCGATATCCTTGCTGAGAAAGCCCTTTACGGCGGTGATCAGTACCGGCAGCCCGATGATCACCACGCCGATGAGATATACCAGCTCCGCCACCGTGACCTGATCGGGATAGATCTTTGTAAAGATATAGCCCCCCACAAGGCAGGTGAGCGCCGCCGCGGCGGAAAGGATACTGCGGCTCAGCTTCTTTTTGTCTTTGTCTGAAATATAGGTTTTGGTCCGGGATTCCAGCGAATCCTCCACCATATGATCGATCTTTTTCATGGTTATCCCCCTGCGCAATCAGTAAAGCGGTTTATTACGGTTTTACGTGCGGCAAAAAAATGTATCGATAATTCCGCATTACGCATTCCGAATTCCGCATCGTTTACGGCAGTATCACCCGTTGGCCCTCTTCATCCGGCAGCACAATGCTCTGCCCGCTCTGCTGCAGTACCTTGCCCAGGCGCATACGGAACACGCCGTTTTTCACCACCTCCGGGTTGGCGGAGAACTGCTCCAGCAGCCCGCGGAATTCCTCCGCCATGGCGGTGGCCTCGGCGGTTTTCTGCGCCTGCAGCGCGGTGGCGTTATCTACAAGGGTTTTGGATTCGGATTCCGCATCCGGTATCACCTTTGCAAGGTAGTCGTTTGCCTGCTGGATCAGCGTCTGCTTTTTCACGGAGGCGGTGGTGGCGTTGTTGAAGGCTTCAATCGCCTCGTTTGGCGGGGTGAGCTCGGTAAGCTCAACGTTCGTGAGCTGTATCCCCAGCCTTACGCCGTCGATCAGCCGCTGCGCGTCGTTCATGGTGCGGCTGGTGATGGAGTTCTTTTCGGTGGTGAGCACGTCGTCAACGCTCATATCCGCCAGCACGCCGGTGAGCGTGCCGGAAACGATGCCGTTCAGCTCGTCCTTTACGTTGTTTACGTAAAGGGCGTAGGTCACTGGGTCGCTGATCTTATATTTCACCACGGCTCTGAGCAGCACCACGTTGCTGTCGCCGGTGAGCACGTAGCCGGTTTTCTGCACCTCGCCCCGCACCGATTTCGAGCCGGTATACAGGGTGGAAACACTCAGCTCCTGCACGGTTTCCACCGGGATCTTCACCACTTCGTCAATAAAATTCGGCAGAGCGAAGTGCAGCCCCGGGCGCTTGATCATCGTATCCTCGCTGCTGCCGGTCAGCGCGCCGAAGCGCAGCACCACGGCAACCTCGTTGGAATCCACTTTATATACGCCGGTGAGCAGGATGATGGCCACAGCCGCCAGCACGATCCAGCGAAAATACCGGATCACCGCGGTAAAAAGCGCCTCAAAGGGCTCCTTCGGCGTTTTGTTCTCTTTCTTTTTC
>CAMVBR010000325.1 GCA_947165755.1 uncultured Clostridia bacterium | reverse complement strand
ATAGGGCTTTTCCAGATAATCGTCTCCCCCGGCGCGGAATCCGGCAAGCACGTCCCTGTCCGCGTCCAGAGCGGTAAGGAACAGGATCTTCACGTCGCTGTTTTGCCTCAGCTCCCGGCACCAATCCAGCCCGCTGCCGTCCGGCAGCATGATATCGAGAAGGATCAGGCTGATATTGTTCTCATGGCAGGCCGTTTTGGCCGCGCCAAGCGTTTCGGCGGAAAACACCTCATAGCCGCTCAGCTCCAGCATCGTCCGGTTGGCGTAGAGAATATCCTTATTGTCCTCCACAATCAGTATCTTAGCCATTTCATCACCTGTTGAATTCGATCGTCACGGTCAGACCGCCGCCCGGCGTATCAGACAGCCGGATGCTGCCGCCGTTATCCTCCGCGATCTCCCTGCACAGCGCCAGCCCGATGCCGGAACCGTTGTCCCCGGAATAGCCCCGTTCGAACGCCTTTCCTTTTTCTTCGTCCGTCATGCCGCTGCCGCGGTCGATCACCCGGATCACCGTTTTTCCTTCTTCGGCGCTTCCGGTCAAACCGATCTCCTTGTTCCTGCAGTGGCGCGTTGCGTTGGCGATCAGGTTATACAGGCAATGGAAAACGAGATCCTGGCTGATATTCGCCGTTACGCCCATCTCGCACGCCACGGAGATTCTGTTGCCGTTCCGCTTGCACAGGGGCTCGCAGAAATCGGCGGCATACCGCAGCGTGGATAAAAGATCCTTCACTCTTTCGCCGCTATTCCCGAATCCCGCGACGGACCTCTGTTTCATCTGATCGACCATCCGCCCCAGACGGACTGCTTCGTTTTCTATCTTATGCAGCCCTTCGGCTGTTCTATCATCCGCAAGGCCGTTTTGCAGCTGATAGGCTGAAAGCGCCGACAGGTTTCCGATCACCGTCAGCGGCGTTTTCAGTTCGTGGCTCAGATCCGCCACAAACGTATCCCGCATATGGCCCAGCTTTACCATGGTTTCATTGGTCCGCAGCAACTCCTCTTCCCGCAGCCGCGCCTGGGCGAGTATCCGACCGGTTTCTCTGTAGTCCAGCGCGATCGCCACCGTATTGACGAATGCGAACACGACGATACCGGTCTCGGTTTTGATGGCGTTATTCGTTTTTCCTGAGAATCCGAGCAGCTCCACCAGCGAGAAAGCGAGCACGACCGCCGCGCCGAACAGGATCAGGCGCTTGTACTGTTCGATCCCGGATAAGCGGTTCCTCATGGCGAAAATGAGATTGCACAGCAGCAGGAACAGCGCGAGCGCCAGCATATACGCGCCGGCCGTGCTGATCCGCGTATAAACGGAAGAGGGCAGAATCACCGTCAGCGCCATGCAAAGAGCGATATAGGCAAAAACCATTTGTTTCAGACGTTTGTTCAAGCAGTTCTCAAACACAGCGTCCGTATAAGCTGCGCAAAACATGGCAACCAGGAGCTTGGAACAAAACTCAATCTTGTGGCTGAGATACCAGCTGAGATTCCGGAACAGGAACGACGTCAAAAACGGGGTGGCGTAATTGACAGCCCCCGCAAAGCAAAGACAGGCAAAAAACAGATACCGCCGCTTTTTATCAAAGAACAGATACATCCCCAGGTTTATCAGCCCTACGGTTACAAGGCAGATCACGATCACGGTCCGTCCGTTGTAGAACAGATTGACGTAACGCTGCGTGTCCTTTGCCGGACCGACCATGACCGAGAGATTGTAATGCCGCTGATGGTTGTAATTCGCCTGCTGGATAACGATCTCCGTTCTGTCGCTTTCGGCCGTAAAAGTCCCGGTGGGACCGGCCGCGCTGGGCGTAAAGGCGTCCGGATCGTCGGAAACTTTCCCCGCCGCGCCGATCAGAACGCCGCCTGCGTACACATTCATCGCGTAATCCGATTTTTTGCTGAAAAAACCGTAGAATTCCCCCGGCACGGTATGGATAAAAAACCGATAGGTCAGGTAATGCCCGTAATCAGGCTTTTCGGAGGCGGCGTCCTGTTCATTCCGCGCAAAGTCCTCCGGACCGTACAGCCGGTCGTTATAGATCTCGGCGCTTTTCAGCTCCACAAGGCATACGCCGTCGCAGGGCGTGGTCTCAAACGCCTCAGCAGACGTGATCCTGTGTTTCACGACGCCTTCGGTCAAATAGAAAATGGAGCCGAAAACAACGGTAACGATCAGCGCGTATATGATTTCGGATACGACAGTTCTTTTCATAGTCCGCTCTCCATTGCAGAAAGGTTTTTCTTCAACAAAAACCATATGGTATTTTCATAATCCTGAACGTTTTTTTTGAACAAAGACACGAAATTGTTGAGCATAAAACGGACTTACAGATTCAAGCTGTTTGCATCCAACAGGAAGTTACGGACGCCGATGGTCACGATCCCCATATCGTTTCTGCGCACCTTGATATTATCCCGCACGACGATGATCTTTTTGAAGGAATCGCCGATGACGTTCAGCGGCCGTTCCTCCTGTTCCTGCTTTTCGGGCGTAGTCATGGCAAAGGCAGACTGAAGATAGTATTTCTCACTGCCTTTGGTGGCGACGAAATCTACTTCAAGCTGCTTTTTGGTTGTTTTGTGTTCGCTGTTTTTCCCAAATAACTCCACGAGCCCCACGTCCACATGGTACCCGCGAATCCGCAGTTCATTGTAGATAATGTTCTCAATAATGTGGTTTTCTTCCATTTGCCGGAAGTTCAGCATCGCGTTGCGCAGCCCCACGTCCTCAAAATAAAACTTCGCAGGGGAACCGATATATTTTCTTCCCTTAATGTCATAACGCACGGCTTTACTCACCAAAAAGGCGTCCATCAGATAATCCATATACTTTTTCAGTGTTTTATCGCTGATGGTCTTATTTTTGACTGTCTTAAACGTATTAGCCAGCTTCAAAGGGTTGGTCAGCGACCCAACGGCGGAGGCCAGTATATTCATGAGCTCATTCAGCTCTTCCCGGTTCCTCACGTTTTGTCTGTCAATAATATCGCTGAGATAAACCTTTTGAAACAGCGATATGAGGTATTCCGCCTTTTCCTCCGCCGTTTCGCGGGAGAGGATCAACGGTAAGCCGCCATAGGTAAAGTAATCATCCCAAGCCTCGTCTTCACTTCCGTGATAGGCGGAACAGAATTCCCGGAAGGAAAGCGGATACATACGGATCTCGTCGCCGCGTCCGCGGAATTCCGTGATCACGTCGGAAGAAAGGAATCTGGAATTGCTGCCGGTCACATATACGTCCGCATTGCGGATATGAAGGAAGCTGTTCAGTACGTCCTCAAATTCATTCATCAGCTGCACTTCATCGAGAATGATATAGTACGTTTCGCTGTCGACGATCTGCCCTTTCACATATTTGAGCATGTTG
>CAMVBR010000324.1 GCA_947165755.1 uncultured Clostridia bacterium | reverse complement strand
CAATTTACCATCTTCTTGCCTGCCTGATCCTGATCACCCTTGCCCGGTCGAACATATAGGCGTTCAGGGGTTTATAATACGCGTCGTAGGTGTGGGCAGCCACGTAGGGGCGGCCGTCCGCCACGTCCACCACGAGCAGGCTGTGGTAAAAGCCGTAGGTATCGCCGAGCTGCACCACGTCGCCGGCCTCGATCTCGCCGAAGGGCACTTCCCTGCCGAAGGGGCCCACGCCCCCGTTATTCACCATGAACCGGTAAAAGTATTCCACGCCCGTCCACGCGGCGGCGCGGTCATTCAGGGAAATATAGTACCAGCCCACGTCCTTCGTATAGTTCATCTCCGCCCCCGCGGCAAAAATACACTGCGAAATAAAGTTGGTGCAGTCGCCGCCGAGGCCGTCGAAATCGTACCACGCGGGGTTCCTGCCGTAGGCCCATTTTCCCGCGTAGCGCACCGCCTTCGCCAGATCCAGATCGTATACCGTCATACCCGTTCCTCCAAAAAAAGCGTCCGCCTTATAGTATGAAACGAGGGCTCGTACGGTAACAAAAAGCGTATTCCTGCCGGGGAATACGCATGATGCAAGATCGTTTATATTATTCCGAATGAGAAATTAGGAATGAGGAATGAAGGATGGACTGCGCCCATGCCCCATTATACGAACCCGACGCCGAAATTCCTCATTTCTCATTTCTCATTCCTCATTTCAAAGAATGCCGAATCACGCATTTCGTCTTTTTACGCCCACGATCGCGGTCACGGATTTGCTCGGCGTCATGAACAGGTCGGCGTTCAGCGTAACGCCCACGTGCTTCTCACACTGCAGCGCGCGGCAGATCTCCGTTTGCAGCGAAAGCGGCAGGTCGCCGTAGCCCGGGGAAAAGCGGGGCCTCGTTTCGCCGAACCGGGCGCGGATATCCTCGCAGAACGCGTCGCACACCGCCTCCACGTAGGCGGCCCCAATGCTCTGGTACCACAGGGCCTTCGAGGGGGAAACGCGTTCGTAGCGGCGCACCATACGGTCGAATTCCACGCCGGCGGTGGCGCAGAAGAGCACGATTTGATCGCAGCCCGTAAGGTTCTTTTTCAGTTTTTGCGAATCCGTTTCGGCAAAGCCGAGATCCAGCCCGGCTTCGGTTTCGCCGATCTCAAACGCGGCCCAGCAAACCCGCCCGCAAACCGTGGGGGGCAGGGCTTTGAGGCAGGCTTCTGCCTCGGGCGGCAGCGCGTCGCCCTTGCAGGAGGCGTACCGCAATATTTCGCGCGGGGGCAGAATCGGATTCGGGTAAGTATTTACGAAAACGGCGGCCATTACTTCAGGATCTCCGAAAGATTGGCAAGGATCTTCGCAGCCACTTCGGGCTTGTTCATGGAGTAGAGGTGCACGTTTTTGATGCCGTTGGCATACAGGTCGATGATCTGATCGGTGGCGTAGGCGATACCGGCCTGCATCATGGCGGCGGGGCTGCCGCCGAACCGGTCCACAAGGCTTAAAAAGCGCTGCGGCACGTGGCAGCCCGAGAGCTTCACCGCCCGCTCCACCTGCCGGGCGTTGGTGATCGGCATGATGCCCGGGAACACGGGCGCGGTAACACCCGCCTCGCGCAGCTTATAGAGGAAGTTATACAGCAGGTTGTTATCGAAGAACATCTGGGTGGTGAGGAAATCCGCCCCCGCCTCCACCTTCTCCTTCAGGTGGGCGATATCCTCCTTCTGGTTGGCGCTCTCGGGGTGGATCTCGGGGTAGCAGGCGCCGCCGATGCAGAAATCCCCCATATTTTTCAGCTCGCGGATGAGCTGGGTGGCGTAGCGGTAATCCCAATGGGAACGGTCTTCGTTCTCGCGGCCGTGGGGAATATCGCCCCTGAGGGCCATCACGTTTTCAATGCCCGCCTTTTTGAGCGCGGCGATCTGCCGCACCACGGTCTCCTTGCTCGAGGAAACGCAGGTCAGGTGCGCCAGCGTGGGCACGCCGTAGGTATCCTGAATGTTTTTGGCGATCTCCAGCGTATAGCGGCTGGTGCCGCCCCCCGCGCCGTAGGTGACGCTCATAAACAGCGGGCCGAGCTTGGCGATCTCCTCGGTGGCAGTCTTCACGCTCTCGAACACCGTATCGGTTTTGGGCGGGAACACCTCGATGGACAGGGTCGGTTTATCGGACGCGATCAGATCTTTGATTTTCATGCCGGTTCCTCCGTTTCCTAATTTTTAAAAACAGCGAAGCTGCCGGGCCGGTGTTCCGGTCGGCAGCAGGGATTCAGATAGCGGGTATGTTCTGCAGGTTGTAGGGCGTGCCCTGATACACGAAATAGTTCAGCCAGTTGGAATAGAGCAGGTTCGCGCCCGAGCGCCAGGTGCACAGCGGGGTCTTCGTATCGTCGTCGTTCGGGAAGTAATTCTCGGGCACCTTGATGGGCAGCCCCGCGTTTTTATCGCGCAGGTATTCGTCGCGCAGGGTGGTGGCGTCGTATTCCGAATGGCCGGTGATGAAGATCTGCCGCCCCTCGGCGGTTTTGATGGCGTATACGCCCGCCTTCTCGCTCTCGGCCTGGATCTTGAGGCGCGGCTCGGCGAGGATATCCTCCTTCAATATCGTGGTGTGGCGCGAATGGGGCACCAAAAACGTATCGTCAAAGCCCCGGAAGAGCATGCTGCCCTTGTGGGTGACGGTGTGCTCGAACACGCCGAAGAGCTTTTCCTCCAGCGGCACCTTGTTGATGCCGTAGTGGTAATAGAGCCCCGCAAAGGCGCCCCAGCAGATGTGGAAGGTGGAATACACGTGGGATTTGGTCCACTCGAAGATCTCACAGAGCTCCTCCCAATAGTCCACTTCCTCGTAGGGCATCTGCTCCACGGGCGCGCCGGTGATCAGCATGCCGTCAAAATATTCGTTTTTCACGTCGTCGAACTTTTTATAGAAGCTGAGCATGTGCTCCATGGGGGTGTTCTTCGGCGTGCGGCCCGATACCGTGAGCAGCTCGGGTTCGATCTGCAGCGGGGTGTTGCCCAACAGCCGCGCAAGCTGCGTTTCGGTGGCGATCTTGGTGGGCATCAGATTCAGTATCAGGATCTTCAGAGGGCGGATATCCTGCGTTACGGCGCGGTCCGTCTCCATTACGAATATGTTCTCCTCCCGCAGGGTCTTCGCGGCGGGCAGGTCCTTTGAAATTTTGATCGGCATGGTTTTGCTGCTCCTTGAAATTATTTCAGGGCAGCGAATCCTCTCTCCAGATCGGCGATGATATCGTCGATATGCTCCGTGCCGATGCTCAGCCGGATGGTATTGGGATGGATGCCCTGATCCTCCAGCTCCGCTTCGGTGAGCTGGGAATGGGTGGTGCTGGCGGGGTGGATCACCAGAGATTTCACGTCCGC
>CAMVBR010000323.1 GCA_947165755.1 uncultured Clostridia bacterium | reverse complement strand
CGAGATAAAATGTCAAAACGGTATGTTGCTTTCCGCTCAGCTTATCATGCAAGAGCCATATCTTGCTTGGGATATTACGCTTGTTAAGAATGTATCTCATCAGAACAACAGCATCATTACATGTACCTACTTTTGCTTTCATGGTGTCTTTTGGATCCTGAATACAGTATTCGGTCAATAGGTGGTCAAAGAACTCTTTATCAAAATCTTTCGTCATATCAGGCTTATATGTTTTGCCATTCAAATAGAAGCCGTATTCGTAACCATTGTCCAAAAGTTCTTGTTTTAACAGCTTGCATGTTTCTTTTATCAACATTGCTATTCCTCCGTCAAACTCCGATTTGCTCATTTCTTTGTCATCAATACCACCGTCTCGACATGCCTCGTTCGTGGGAAAAGATCGAACGGCACGGCGGTTTGCGTTTTGTATTCCAGCGTTTGAAGCACGGCGCAGTCGCGGGCCAGCGTTGCCGGGTCGCACGAAACGTACACGATGCGTTCCGGCGCCATACCCGCTACGGTGTTGAGCAGGGCTTCGTCGCAGCCCTTGCGGGGCGGGTCCAGAATCACCGCGTCCGGTTTTACGCCGCGCTCCCGCAGGGTTCCGGCGGCTTTTGCTGCGTCGCCGCAGATGAATTCCGCGTTGGTAACGCCGTTCAGCTTCGCGTTGATCTTCGCGTCCTCAACCGCCTCCGGCACGATCTCCACGCCGATCAGCTTTTCCACCCGGTCCGCCATCGTAAGGCCGATGGTGCCCGCGCCGCAGTACAGGTCAACGATCGTCTTCGCGCCGCCCTCCAGCGCGAATTCCGCCGCCTGCGCGTAGAGCCGCTGGGCCTGATCGTGGTTTACCTGATAGAAGGAAAGGGGAGAAATGCGGAACCGCTTGCCGCACAGTACGTCCTCTATGTAACCGGGGCCGTACAGCGCGTCGGTCTCTTTGCCCAGAATTACGTTGGTGTCCTCCGTGTTGCGGTTCACCAGCACGGTCTTTATGTTTTCATTCTCTTTCAGCAGGGCGGAAACCAGCTCTTTGGCTTTGAACAGCCGGTCTCCGTTGATCACAAGGCACACCATGATCTCGCCTGTGCCGAAGCCCTTGCGCAGGTAGATGTGGCGCAGCCGCCCCTTGCGGCTGCGCTCGTCGTAGGTGGGTATTTTGTACCGCTCCGCCCAGCGGGCGATCACCTTCAGCAGGCTTTCAAATTCCGCGGGCTGCAGCAGGCAGCTCCTGCAGCCGATCACCCGGTGGGAATAGGGGGCGTAAAACCCCGCAATCAGCCTGCCGTTTTGGGTGGCGACCGGGTACTGGGCTTTATTTCGGTAGTGGTTATAGTGATCGCCGCCGCGTATGGGCTGCACCGGCACGTCCAGATGTCCGATGCGGCTGAAGGCGTCCTTCACCCGCTGTTCTTTATGCCGCAGCTCCGCCTCGTACGTCATATGGCGGAAGGCGCATCCCCCGCATTTTGGGTAAACAGAACAGTCGGAGGGCGTTCTGTCCTCCGACGGCGTAACGATCTTCTGTATTTTGCCGATGGCGTAGTTGGATTTTGCCTTTATCACCACGCATTCGGCCACGTCTCCCACGGCGGCGCCGGTTACGAACACCGCCATGCCGTTCACATGCCCCACGCCGCTGCCCTCGCTGGTGATACCGGTAACGGTGAGGGTGATGATATCGTTCTTTTTCAGTATATCCATATGTCTTTTTTTTACAGTGTCTTTGCCAGTTCTTTCAGATAGGCTCTGAATGCTTCGCCGATCTCGGGGTGCTGCAGGGCGGTTTCGCAGTTTGCCTGCATAATGCCCAGCTTGCTGCCCATATCAAAGCGCTTGCCCTCAAATTCAACGGCGGCCAGCTTGCCGGCCTCGGCAAAATTGCTCAGCGCCTCTGAAAAATAGACCTCTCCCGTAACGGGGTTCGGCGCGGTATTGCGGATCAGGTCGAACACATCCGGCGTAACCACGTTCCTGCCGAGAATGGAAAAATAAGAATAGATCTGCTCTTTTGTCGGTTTTTCAATGATCTTATGCACGTCGTATACGTTGCCGTGGATGTGGGTCACGTCCAGCGTGCAGTATTTCATCACCTGTTCCTCGGTGCAGGTCTGTACGCCGCACACGCATTTGCCTGTGGCGTTGAAAGCGTCGATCAGCTGCTGCGTTACGGGCTTTTGTTCCCCTGTGGTCATAATAATGTCGTCGCCGTATAAAATGGCGAAGGGTTCGTCCCCCACAAAGTGCTCCGCCGCCAGTATGGCGTGCCCTAGCCCCTTTGTCTCTTTTTGCCGCAGGTAATAGATGTTGGCAAGGTTCGCCACGTCGTGCACGCTTTTCAGCAGATCCGCCTTTGCGGGGCTGCGGCGCAGATTATCCTCCAGCTCGTAGGCGTAGTCGAAATGGTCTTCGATCACACCCTTGCCCCGGTTGGTTATGATCAGTATATCCGTAATGCCCGAGGCTGCGCATTCCTCCACCAGATACTGTATCGCGGGCTTGTCCACAATGTTCAGCATTTCCTTCGGCACGGCCTTTGAGGCGGGCAATACGCGGGTGCCGAGCCCCGCGGCGGGGATCACGGCCTTTGTGATCTTCATATCTGATAACCTCACTTTCGTACCTTTACATAAACGCCAGCACGATCACCGCCGGCAGGAAGAATAAGCAGAATGCCGCTGCCAGCAGTACCGCCGCGCCGGCCACGGCGCCCCCGGCGCTGGTGCCGCCCTTAGATATCAGCGCGTCGCGGTATTCGTTCATATTGGTACAATCGGCGCGGATATCGAGTATATGGTTTTTCACCTTCTTGCGGTAAAGCGGGATCGCCAGCAGCGCGCTTGCCAGCGGTACGCCGATAAAAACACCGTACTCCAGCCCCGCCAGCGCCGCCCTGCGGCCGGGGGTGATCACGCTCTCTTCCGCTTCGATATATACGGCGGTAAGCTCGTCTATCTTATCCCGCAGCTCATTCATATCATAACCGTTCTGAATCGCGCTGATATAAAGGGAGAAGGTATCTTTGTAATAGGTTACAAGCGGGCCGTCGACCTGAACGGTCCCGTAAAGCGCGGCGAGAAACAGCAGCACGATCGAAATGAGCAGCCCTTCTTTTTTCATCTTCCGCCAGAAGAACCAGAGCGGCCCCAACAGCAGCGCGCTCCAGCACCAAGAGAGCTTTTTGCCGTAGCGTTCCATGGTGGAAACCTTGCGGATGATCCTGCCGGGGCGGCTGCCGCCCACATAATCGGAATATTCCGCGCAGGGGATGCCGTCTACCATCGCATCCGGCGATATGCCGCCGAACCGGTCGAAATCGTAGCGGATCTCCCTGAACTGGTTCATATCCTGCCTGTAATCCTCGGCGCCGTCCATGGGGGGCT
>CAMVBR010000322.1 GCA_947165755.1 uncultured Clostridia bacterium | reverse complement strand
ACCGTAGGTTCCGGCGTTGTTATCGATATCAACGAAGACTGATCAATGATCTACCTGCTGAGACAAGCCCTGTGCTTGTCTCAGTTTTTTTTATTTAAATAATATTTGCAGAATATGATACAGAATAACAGCGGGTAAACCGCCGATGGCGCTCAAGCACAGCGTAAACACATTTAACGGCACGTTTACATTGATAAAGCCTCCGATGAGATCCGTAGCGACCAGCGCCGCAACGCCAGAGCATGCGGATAATAATGCATACCGAAATCGTGATTTCCGCATTAAATAGACCGTTTGAATGAAAACGCAAACGCAAAAGATAATAAGCAATAAATGTTTCAAAACAGACTCCTTCGCATTTTTTAATAAATAATATGTATGTCCTTTCGTTGAATATGCTGTTTTTTTATGATTTCGCCGCATTCGCGGATTTTTTATTCCGTAATAACTTATAATATACTGTAATTCAATTTTAAGGTGAGTTGTATATGAAGAAGCACTCGAACACCTACGAACAGTATTGCTGGATCCTTCAGAAAAACATTGTATTTGAGGAAACCATCTATCACAACGGAACAAGCACGCTGTCTTGTACACATTACTATGAATGTAAAGATAACGGCGGCTGTAAAAATGAGATTCTTTCCCGGTTGCTGAATAAAAAATAAAGAGCAATGATTGACGAATCCTGCCCGTTTTGTTATAATATTATAATAAACGTTGAAAGGTATTTGTTATGGATATTATTTCGTTGAAGCCTACCTTAAAAGATACCATTTGGGGCGGAACCAGATTGATGCGAGAATACGGTTTTGAAACAAAGCAGGATAATATTGCGGAAGCCTGGCTTCTTTCGGCGCACCCCGACGGCCCTTCTTATGTGGAAAACGGCAAATATGCCGGGCAGACGCTTGCGCAGGTGCTTAAGGCGGAAGGGGTTGGGATCCTCGGGAAGAATAATGCGGATAAACCCGGATTTCCCATTCTGATCAAGCTGATCGACGCAAGCAAAAAGCTTTCCGTTCAGGTGCATCCGGGGGATGAATACGCCCGCCGGGTGGAGCATGAAAACGGAAAAACCTTGACGCAGATAAAAATGCGGAATTGGTCTATGGACTTGGAACGAACGTAACAAGGGAAGCGTTTGCGCGGAGCATTGAAGAGAAGAAGATCGAATCGATCCTGAATTTTGTACCCGTCAAAAAAGGCGACGTCGTTTTTATTCCTTCCGGCATGCTGCATGCGATCGGCGCAGGTATTTTCCTTGCGGAAGTACAGCAAAGCTCAAATACCACTTACCGCGTTTACGATTACGACAGACCCGATAAAGACGGAAAACCGCGCGAGCTTCACGTGGAAAAGGCAAAGGACGTGGTTGACCTTACCGTTCCCAAGGTCGATTTTTCTCCGGCAGGGGAAGCAGTCGTTTATGAAAACGCTGAAAAGACGTATCTTACAGGGTGTGCGTATTTTAAAATGTATCACCTCAAGGTAAACGGCGCTTTTTCCGAAAAAGCCGATGAAACGTCCTTTGTGTCTCTTCTGGTGCTTTCCGGTGAGGGTACGCTGATATGCGGCGATGAAAAGCTGACGCTGAGAAAAGGCAGCAGCATCTTTATTCCTGCCGATAAAGGCGCGTACACGCTGAAAGGCGAGCTCGATCTGTTGGAAACAAGAACATAATAAAAAATGTCTATTCTGAATTTTCAAAACGTGGCGATGTATTTCGCCGACCGCGAGGTATTCAGCCGCGTAACGTTCAGCGTTGAAAAAGGAAATAAAATCGGGCTGATCGGCGCAAACGGGTGCGGAAAAACGACCCTGTTCGGTCTGATCACCGGCGCTCTGGAGCCGACGGAAGGAAAAATATTCATGTCGTCGGGCCTACGGATCGGGCACGTGGAGCAGCATGCCTGCAGAGACAGTACGCTTACGGTTTATGAGGAATTGCTGACGGTATTCCAAAGTCTCATGGAGCTGGAGCATAAGCTGGAAGAGATCCACCGCAAAGTAGAGCTCACAAACGGCAGGATCACGGAATATTTGGAACAGCAGAATGCATTGAATGAAGCGTTCGTTTCCGCCGGCGGTTTGACTTACGTGTCCCGTGCCCACGCGGCGCTTGCGGGGCTCGGTTTTTCAAAAGAAGAAGAAAATCTGCCTGTTTCGGCGCTTTCCGGCGGGCAGCGAACAAAGCTGAGCCTGGCAAAGCTTTTGCTCAGCGAACCCGAGCTTATGCTGTTGGATGAGCCCACGAATCATCTGGATATCGTAAGCTGCGAGTGGCTGGAAGACTTCTTGCAGAAATTCTCCGGCGCATTGATCGTGATCTCCCATGATCGTTATTTTTTGGATAAGGTGACCTCAAAAACGATGGAGATCACCGCAAAAAAGCTTTTTGACGGAAAGGGCTGCTATTCGGAGTATATGAAAACAAAGGCGCTCCGTTTGGAAACGGAACGCCGGGAATATGAAAAGGGTATGCTGGAGATCAAGCGTATCGAGAAAATCATCGAGCAGCAGAAGCAGTTCAACCAGGAGCGCAATTATATTACGATCGCCAGCAAAGAGAAGCAGATCGAGCGGATCCGCGCAACGCTCCCCGAGATCCCACCGAAAGCACACGCGTTCAAGCTCCGCTTTGCGGACGTACAGCGTTCCGGCGACGAAGTATTGTATGCCGAGGGGTTAACGAAGGCTTACGAAGACAAAGTTTTGTATGAAAACGTGTCTTTTCAGTTATACCGGGGCGACAGAGTTTTTCTTCTCGGGCCGAACGGCTGCGGGAAATCCACATTGCTCAGTATGCTGATGGGGAAGATCCCTGTGGAATCCGGTTATTGCCATTTCGGCGTCAACGTTCGCGTCGGTTATTTTGAGCAGACGCAGGCGTCTCTTATGCACGACCGCAGTATTCTCGAGGAGATCTATGCCGCTTTCCCCCGGTATACCGTGCCTGAGATCCGCACCATGCTCGGCGCGTTCAATTTCCGCGGGGAAGAGATCGAAAAGAATATGCGCTCTCTTTCCGGCGGTGAGCGCGCAAGAGTTGCGCTTTTGAAGCTGATTCTTCAAAAACCGAATTTCCTGATTCTGGACGAGCCTACAAACCATCTTGACGCGGCCTCGCGGGAAGTGCTCGAAGGCGCTTTGGCGGAATATGAGGGTACGCTCCTGTGCGTTTCCCACGACCGGTATTTTGTGAACCGACTTGCGCAGAAGGTGTTGTACTTCAGCGGGACCTCCGTAAAGGCGCTGGATGGCAACTATGATTCCTATATTGCTTTTTTGCGCGGCGCTTCAGCGCAGCCGGCGCCTGAAAACACAGAGAAAAAGCCGAACGCGTGGCTTCAGAAAAAAGAGCAGGAACGAAACGAACGGAAGCGTC
>CAMVBR010000321.1 GCA_947165755.1 uncultured Clostridia bacterium | reverse complement strand
AAAAATGCCGAAGGGGCGCTTACGGAATACGATAACCGGATGCAGAAAACGGAGGATGAATTCGGCGGGGCATATATACCCACCGCCAGCGATCTTGACGTTCGTTTTTCGGAAATATCCGGCAAAGAGCGGATGATAACGGTACGGGAAGACGGCTATGCCCTCTCATGGACCTACAACGAGATGAGCGCGAAGCCCGCTGAGATCAGCGTTCCGGAAAAAGATGATGCGCCTGAAACGCTTGAGAACATAAACGTCGCTCTCACTTATGCCGACGTTTTTGAAAAAACCGACCTGCAATACATACTTTCCGGGGGTTCCCTGAAAGAAAACATCGTGCTGAAATCCGATAATGCGCCTTCCGTTTATACGATTCGTTTTGATTGCCCGTCTCTGAAAGCGGAACTTGGCAAAGAGCAACGCTCCATCTTATTTACGGATTCCAACGGCGATCGGATTTTTGAGATCTACGCGCCATACGCCGCCGACGCAAACGGCGAAGCGTTTCATAATATCACCTATCGTATTCTTGAAACTGCCGATGCATACGTTACAGCGCAGCTTTGCATAGATGAAGCGTGGCTTTCCGCGAAAGAACGCGCTTTTCCCGTGGTGATCGACCCCATTCTGTATACCAAACGGGAGTATACCGCCACAGGCAACGCCTCCGCCTATGTGGCTTCCGCCACGCCAAGCGCCTGTTACGGTTACGGAGGCAACAGCTATGAGGGCAGCCTTTATGCCGGATATGCCACAGGGCGCGGCAGAATGCGCAGCTTTATAAAGTTTTCGCTGCCAACCCTCGGCATAGCGGATCGCATTGTAAACGCGAGAATGTACACTTACCTTTGGGACGCCTCCCCCGACGTAACGGTAAAATTGATGCAGGTAACCCAGAGCTGGAACGTAAGCACGGTAAACTGGAACAATCAGCCCGATTGTGATTACGATACGGTTTACGAATATAAGCTTTTGAAAAGCACCGACGTAAACACCTACGATGAACGCTTTATCGATTGGGATATTACAAAGCTTGCAGACAGCTGGTATTCCGGTACGGCAAACTACGGCGTTATGCTGATGAGCGACGCGGAATATGATACATATTACGAAAGGGCGTGGTTCTTTTCCACCCATTATCCCACCGTAATACAGGCGAGGCCGCTGCTGGCGGTTGAATTTCGCAATATGAGCGGCTATGAGGATTATTATTCTTATCTCGGCGTAGACGCGGGCAGAGGCGGCAGCGCGGACGTGAATCTGTATAACGGCAATCTGGTGGTTTCGCAGCCCGTTACCGCCCCATACGGCGGCAGCCGCATGCCGGTTAGCATTAAGGCGGTGTATAACGCGAACAAAGGTCTGCCCGCAGGCATCGCGCGCATTGGCACAGGTTGGCAGCTGAACTATCAGATGTATATCAGAGCGAATCCTCATTTAACAAATGATTCTGATGATGAAGAGAAAAAATATAAGTATTATCTGAACGACGCCGACGGCACGGAGCATTATTTCTATTTTGAAAACCTGACCGACACCTCCGGCAAGGATGAGGACGGCCTCGGCTATACGCTGAAGGTAGATGACAGCGTCGGCGTAGGAAACAGAACCGAGGCCCGTTACACCGTAACCGACAAGAAACAGAATAAAATGAAATTCAACGGATTTGGTAACCTGATAGAGATCTGTGATGCCAACGGCAACACCATTACGCTCACTTATATCAAAGTTACGCAGAACAACGAACCGATCGAACGCCTTGAAAAGATCACAGATGGGGCAGGTAAAGAATATACCCTGCATTATTATTCCACCTGGAAGGATTATATTGATTATATCACCGACCCCGCCGGACGTATCACCGTATTCTACACATCGTCGAGCTGCCTGCAAGCCATAAAATACCCGGATAACGCGCAGGTTCAGTATACGTATGAAAGCAGCGGTGCAAAGAATCTGCTGACGGTTAAAACCATCGACAACGTAACCGCTGCGGTAACTTACGCGCCCGGGGCGATCCGGCGGGTGGCGTCGCTGAAAAACGCAAACGGCAGCGTTACCGCCGCGCAATACACATTCAGCTATCGTCAGAACACAACGGATATCGTCGATCTGCAGGGGCAGAGCTATACCTATCAGTTCAACAGTTTCGGGCAAACCACCGGCGCCGTGTATAACGACGCGCTTGAAGCGCAGGCCTACAGCTATGAACCCGGCAATCAAACCGACCGCAAGGCAAACAAACTGAAAACTGCCTCGCAAACACAAACGCCGGTAAACAATTATGCGGTGAACCCATCTTTTAAAACCGGCATATCGAGCTACAGCGTATATAAAAGCGTATCTTCGGACAGCTCCTCCGGCGTTTACGATTCCGCATTCGGCCACTATGCAAAGGGCAGTTTAAAGGTGACCCAACCCTCAAACAGCGCCGGGTATATTCTTGCCCTGCAGGCGGTTTATGTACCGGCGGGCACCTATACGGTATCCTGTTACGTTTCAACAAACGGCGCAACGCTGCCGGTTTCCGCGCCGCTGCTTTCGGTGGAAACACGTACTTCCTCCGCCCATTGGTATTCCCGCAACGCCGAGGTGATCACCGGTACCGGCGCGGGGGAATGGGTAAGGCAGAGCGTTACCGTCACGCTGACGTCCGGGCAATATCTGCGTATCCAGCTGGGCTTTATACAGGGGCGTTACGGCACGGCCTGGTTCGACGACGTTCAGGTTGAGGCGGAAGCGGGGGTCAGTTCCTTTAACATTCTCGAAAATCCGCAGTTTTTCTCTGGGGCTTCCGCATGGACGTTCTCAGACAGCGCGGTTTCCGTGCAAAACGCCGATCCCCTTACCACAGGCGGAAAATACGCCTCCATACCGGGAGATGAACTGACACAGCGCACCGTTTCGCAAACCGTGAAATTCACCGGCAGCGCCGGGCAGGTATTCAGCTTCGGCGCATGGGCGTACCGCTTACGAACAACAAGGGCGCGGGCGTGAGCAAAAAAGCCGGTTTTAAGCTGCGCATTACACTGCTCGGCGATGAGGACGACCAAACCAAAACCGTAAACTACAACCCCTACGTATCGGGGTGGCAGTTTGTAAGCGGCAGTATCGCCGCGAACGAAGATTTTACACAGGTACGAATTGAGTTTATATACGGCAACAACCAGAATACCGCCGCAGTTACGGGGCTGTATTGCCTTGCGGAGGAATACGGCGAAACCTATACGTACGACAAAAACGGCAACCTGATCTCCGGCGCGGACGTTGCAAAGGTGAAGAACGCCTACGGATACGCGGCAAACAACCTCACCTCGGCTGAAAGCGACAGCCGCGCTCACAGCTTCGCCGCTTATGATGATAACAACAACCTGACATATACGCTGAACACCGAAAACCAACTT
>CAMVBR010000320.1 GCA_947165755.1 uncultured Clostridia bacterium | reverse complement strand
AATTCACCTGCCTTTAACACGCCGCGTTTGCCGTTCACCATACAATCCACGGCGCCGGAGAGTACGCATATCACTTCAAAATTCCGATGAAAATGCGGCTGCCAGCTGATATTCTGATAAACGGTGGCATTATAAGAATAGTTGTATTGGGAATTGCTTGGTTGATGAAAAATCATATTTCGTCCCGAAAACACAAATTATTGCCATAAATATACAATATTGCGCGAGATTTTGTCAAGAGATTGCTATAAAATTAAAATGGTGATACGATGACGGCAGCTCTGATTTTTTCATTTGAGGAGTTCTCCCTCCACGACGGGCCGGGCATGCGCGCCACGGTCTTTCTGAAGGGCTGCCCGCTGCGCTGCGCATGGTGCCACAACCCGGAGGGACAAAGATTTGAAAACGAGATCATAAAATCGCAGGCGGGATGTGAGAACTGCGGCGCTTGCCTGAAAGCAGGCGGCGGACGTCTCGACGAAAAAAGTGTGCGCGTATGTCCGAACCGTCTGCTTCGTATGAGCGGGGAATCATATACGCCTGAACGTCTTTTGGAAAGACTGCGGCGGCTGCTGCCGATCCTGAACGACGCGGGCGGCGGGGTAACCTTTTCTGGCGGGGAACCGCTGGCGCATCCGGATTTCCTGTATGAATGTTTGGCGCAACTGGAAGGCCGAACGCACCGTGCCGTTCAGACGAGCGGCTATTGCGAGGAGGAACCATTCCGGCGTGTGCTTCATCAGACTGATTTTTTTCTTTACGATCTGAAGATTCTGGATCCCGCGCTGCACAAACGGTATACCGGCGCGGACAACACGCCGATCCTGCGTAACTTCCGGATTCTTTGCGATAGCGGAAAACCGTTTATCACACGCATTCCGCTGATCCCGGGCGTAACGGATACCAAGCAAAATCTCACCGACGTCGCGCGATTTTTATGTGATAACGGGGTAAAAACCGCGGAACTGCTGCCCTACAATAGGCTGGCGGGAAGCAAATACGCTTCCGTAGGCAGACGCTACGCCCCCCGCTTTGACGAAACCGTTATACCGCAAGCGAGAACCGATATTTTCAGAAGCTTCGGCGTTGAACCGAAGGTCCTATGGGGGGATCACGTTGACTGAACACACCAAACAGATGCTGGCATACTTGAAAAAAGCGGAATACCGACGGGAGCGGACGCCCGGGACGATCGACGTGTCCGAAGAGGCGCGGGGCAAATCCGCCATTTTGCGAGACGCACTGCGTTTTCGCGTGATGCTGGAAAATGAAACGCCGAAAATATTTCCCTTCGACCGGTTCGGCTTCCGCCGCAGCCGCGAGGATTTTGCCTATTATACAGACGAAAACGGCAACCGGAGCAATCAGTGGAGCGCCGGGAACCTCACGCCGGATTACAAAAAGGCGTTGACGCTCGGGATGGAAGGGCTTCGGTCGGAGATTTTGGAGAAAGCACAGGCAGACGACGGCACACATGAAGCGTTTTATGCTGCGGCGTTGGATACGCTGGACGCGGCGCTCAGCTATGCGGACAAATACCGTGGGTTCGCGCGAAACCATGCGCCGGAGGAACTGTACCGCGCCCTTGGCCGGGTACCTCGGCAGGGCCCCGAAACCTTTTATGAAGCGTGCGTTTTTCTGCAGTTCCTGATTTTTACTTTGCGCTGTAACCGCAATACGCATATCGGGCTTGGCCGTTTTGACCAGTATATGCTGCCATTCTGGCTTGCTGATCTGGAACGGGGCGTATCTGAAGAAACGCTTTTTGAAACGCTGGAAGAGTTTTTTATCAGCCTGAATTTTGATACGGATATTTACCAGGGCGTGCAGCAGGGGGATAACGGACAGAGTCTGATGCTGGGCGGATATGATCTTTCGGGGAACGATCAGTTTAATGCGCTGTCGGCCGCCGTAATGCGCGCTTCTTTGGAGTTGCGGCTTATCGACCCAAAAATCAATCTGCGCGTCAGTGGCAAAACGCCCGCTGAGCGTTATCTTCTTGCCACCCGCATGACAAAACAGGGGCTTGGTTTTCCGCAGTATTCCAACGACGACGTGGTGATCCCGGGGCTGATCAGCCTCGGCTACGCGCCGGAAGATGCCGCAGACTACACCGTGGCCGCCTGCTGGGAATTTACGATCCCCGGCAAAGGCGCGGAGATCGTGAATATCGATCAGATGGTGTTCCCGAAAGTGGTCCGCCGGGAGTTGTTCGCACATTTGGAGGAATGCGACACTTTTGAGGCGCTGATGGAATACATGAAGCTCGGCGTGGCGTATGAGGCCGGAGAGATCGTCGGAAGGAACCGCGAGAGACGCTATCCCGCTTCGCCCTATCTTTCGATCTTCATCGAGGGCTGTATAGCCACCGGCAGGGACGTAAGCGAATACGGCGCAAAATATAACAACTTCGGCGCGCACGGCGTTGGGATCGCCAACGCAGCCGACTCCCTTGCCGCGGTGCGCGAGGTGATTTACGAAACAGGCGACTGCACAAAGAAGGAACTGCTGGATGCGCTCGAAAAGAATTTTGAGGGATATGGGGCGCTCCGCAACCGACTGCTCGGCTGTCCGAAAATGGGCAGCGACGACGACCGCGCAGACGGGATCGCGGGCATTCTGCTGAAAACCTACGCCGAGGCGATGAACGGCAAACCCAACGCCGCCGGAGGGATCTTCCGCGCAGGTACCGGCAGCGCCCATGAGTATTATTATTCCGCCAGAAACGTGGGCGCGACGCCGGACGGCAGAAAATCGGGAGATATGTATGGTTCCGGTTTTTCGCCGTCCCTTACGGGCAAGCCGACAGGCCCGCTCTCCTGTATCCGATCTTTTACGAAATACGACATGACGCGGCTCGTCAACGGCGGCCCGCTTTCCATGGAACTGCACGACAGCGTTTTCCGCACAGACGACGGCGTAGAAAAAGTCGCACAGTTAGTTATGGCTTTTATCCGTCTGGGCGGGCACCAGCTTCAGCTCAACTCCGTGAATCGCGACGTGCTGCTGGACGCAAGGGAACACCCGGAAGCACACCGGGACCTGATCGTCCGCGTATGGGGCTGGAGCGGCTACTTCGTTGAATTGGACAAACAATATCAGGAACATATCATTCGCCGGACAGAATTTCAGATTTAAAAATGATCGAATGCTTTTTTGAAATATCGGCAAACATAGTTTTCCCCTGACAAAAACCGACGGAGCAAAATAAGGCCCCGCTGGTTGTCTGTATAAATTCCTGTATGGGTCAAACATGGGTCAAAATCGGAATTGCCCGGTTTTGGCCTTGATTTTGAAAAGGAAAAATCCCAAAAAACGGCGGTGGGTAGCCTTCCTTGGGGATTTGTTTGTGTAAGTCCGCAAAAATGATACCAAACCCATAGAAAGTCCGCCAAAATGATACACGCTTTCAGCGCGG
>CAMVBR010000319.1 GCA_947165755.1 uncultured Clostridia bacterium | reverse complement strand
CGGGTATTACGATTTTGGGAGTAGAGCTTTTATGCAAATCAGGATTGTTAAAAACGATACAATGTGTTATTACCCGAGTTTGAAAAATCTTAAGCAAAAAACCTTGGAATCACTCAGCAAAATTCGTCGATTCCAAGGCTTTTTGTGCTTTTTACGAAGCAATTTGGTCAATATTTGACCAGAATTCGGAAAAATGGCGTAATAAGAGAATTGACATTATGTACTACGTTTATGCACTACGTTGACATTTCCATCTTGCTCTTTAACTGTCGTACTTCTCCTATTTTGAAACATTTTTTCGGTATATTGACACCAAACGAATCGAGTATCAGGGAAAGGTCCGGGTCATCAATGTTGCAAAATCGATAGTATATATCTCCCACTTTTTCAAGCATCCACTTCTTCATAGCGGCCTGTATTCTGTCAGCAGAGAGGACGTTGTTGAACAGCAATCCATCCTTTAAAAGTTCCGGATGCTTCTTTTTGATTGTACTTTGAATAAGTCTGATGAGTATTAACGCAATGGCGCAAATTGATAGATGTGCCACAACATGTTCTTCTGTCCGAACGTACATTGGACGCGTTTCCAATGTGCTTTTCATGATGTGAAACTGCTCCTCAATTTCCACCAGATTGCCATAGGTTTTAATGATTTCACGATCATCCATATTTATTTCTGATGTGGCAAGCGTGTAATATCCCATCAAACTGTAGTCCAACATCAGGGCTTCTTCATTGATAACCGCGGACAGATCTGACAAATTCAGCAGTTCTCCTGTTTTTCTGTTCATAACATTTTTCTTCAGATACTTTCTTACAACAGAAGTCTGGGTTGAATTTAGCCTGAATAAATGAGGGTTTTCAAGGTACTTTGTAACAAAGTCATAAAATTTTTTTCGCTCGATTTTTTCTTTTTCGTAATACTTTCTGCTCCAATAGGTCAATACTTTTTCGGAGTATTCCAGTTTAAGGCCGCTTGATGTTGTGGTTGTTTTCTTGACTATTCTGGTTTTATATTTGAAATTCTCACTTACAATGATATATCCGTCTTGATTTGCGATCCACTCTTTTTCTTCTTTAGAAGCACCTCGTACGGTACGGCTGGTTAAGTATCCTATGCCATTCTCAATGGCATAAGAAATGCTTTCACCCTTTCCGATACCCTTGTCACAAACATATATGAAACGATTGTCTGCGTCCGCAACAGAGTTCACTGAGTTTCGGAACGCTGTTGCGAGCGTCTGGTGATCCAGTGTATTTCCGGAGAAGCATTCTATAGAGATAGGAACGCCCTGCTCGTCCATCAGAAGTCCCATTTGGACAAGCGGCTGCTTCCGTTGCTCTTTTGAAACACCGTTTTTTCTGAATCCGGATTCAACGGTTCCGTCATCAAACGAAATATCTTCATCTTGAACATCTGTTTCGAAAAAGAAATTTGTAACATCGTAATAGATCCTGGATAATGAACGGTGGTGTTCTTTTTCCATCGCAGTATTTATTCTGTTAAAGATTGCTCGCCGGTGTTCATAGATAAAATCCAGAGCTCTGTATATGTTATATTCCTGCATTTCGTTCTTTAAAATGGGGATGCAGTAGTCTTCGTTTTGTTTTACCGTAGACCATTTTGACGCCGGATTCAGGATCCTTCCGAAAACAAGCAGCTTAAGGAAACCGTAAACATCGAAGCCGACATCATAATGGTTCTTGTATGAACGGATCAATAAAGATAGACCCAGATCTTCAAGAATCTTTTCAAAAAGCAAATTGGCGATGAGTTTAGGATGTCCTATGCAGTCATCAGTCCCTTCGCACAGTCTGATGTTGTATATCTCTTGGGGAACGGTGTTATTTACAAACGGTTTCAGTTCATCGATGATTGGCTGACCGGCAATGTAAGATGCTTTTAGTCTGGCAATAAAGTCCGGCTTGCCGTCGTCAAACCGGGATACTGGGCCAATGTTTTTCACGGTTTTCTTTCTTGGGACAGATTTGTGAGAGTCGTAGTCTGTCACGCGAACCGTTTCGGAAACTCTGATGTATTTGGTACCGTTGTTGTTGATAATCTCTAGAAACATATCTTACCTCCACTATATGTAGCTATGCCCTACATAAAAGTATACACTATATGGAGGTATTTGTCAACCCCAAAAAACAAAAAAGTGAAGAAATTTTTGACGAAATCTTCACTTTCGAGCAGTTTTATGTGGGTTTGACTATGCAAAACACGGATGTTGTCCTAATTTTGCGTTTTTAAACATCGTCCGGATTTTTCAAACTCGGGAGACCCAAAATTCGTGCCATTACTCGGTTCGCCTCTTAACCCTTAACTCTGCACCCCGCCATTTTTTTGACACACCTTCGCTCACGAAGTATTGTAAAATAAAAAACGTAAACAAAACGCGCTGTTCCAAATTGGCCGCGGATGTGGTACAATAGCAACGGAAGGTGCTTTGGAGGAATTCAAAAATGTCAGAATACAAAATGCTGATTGCCGACGACAACAGACAGATCACTTCTGTGCTCGAACAATATGCCAGAAACGAAGGGTACGACGTTATTATTGCCTACGACGGAGTGAAGGCGCTCGAACTGTACAAAAAAGCCAAGCCGGATATTGTCCTCCTCGACGTGATGATGCCGGGCAGGGACGGGTTCCAGGTCTGCCGCGAGATCCGCAAAGAATCGTCGGTGCCGATCATTATGATCACGGCCAGAGGCGAAGATTTCGAGAAGATAATGGGCCTTGACATCGGAGCGGATGACTATATCGTGAAGCCTTTTTCGAATGCGGAAGTTATGGCGCGCGTGAGGGCGATCATGAGGCGCATTAATATCAGCGCGCCGCAGGAGAACCTGTTTACGTGCGGAAACCTCCGCATAAACCTTGAGACGTACGTCGTTGAGGTAGGCGGCCATGTCGTGAAACTTACCAAAAAAGAGATCGAGATCCTGTGGCTGCTTGCGCAGAATAAGAATAAGGTCTTCTCGCGCGATTCGCTGCTCGATAAGATCTGGGGCTACGATTACTACGGCGACAGCCGGACGGTGGATTCACACATAAAACGCCTGCGCGCGAAGCTGGAGGAATTTCCTCACGAGGGCTGGGAGATCGAGACGCTGTGGGGCGTCGGATATAAGTTCGCGGAAAAACCGGAAGGCGCAGAAAACGGGGACGGTAAGGCGAAGCAGAAAGACGTGGCGAAATGAAGAACCGCGTAAAATTCGGCATAGCAAAAAGGCTCGCGGTAAGCTTTACGGCCGCGCTCCTCATATTCGTGGTACTGCTCGGGACGGTGTTCTCGGTGCTGCTTTACCGCAACTCTAAAAGGGCGTACGAAGCGAACCTCAGAAGCGTTGCCGCCGGGATCGGAGAGATGATACGGTCAATGTCGCTCGCACGCGGCTCGTTTACGCTGGGGG
>CAMVBR010000318.1 GCA_947165755.1 uncultured Clostridia bacterium | reverse complement strand
ACGCAGCGGTCCATGGCCTGCTTTTCTATATAGCGGTGCGCCGTGGGCTCGTCCATGCCGCGCCGCTCGATCAGCAGCCATTTGGCGCGGTTCACGAGGCGGATCTCCTCCATCTTTTCCTCCAGCGACTGGGTTTTCGCAGATGCGCCTCTGAGCCGCTCCCGGGCGGCGATCAGCCACGAAAGGGCGGTTTGCGTCAGTGTTTTCGATAAGGGCTTTTGCAGCGTGAACACGCCGTGGGGCGTTACGCGGGCGGTGACCTCTTCATAGGCTTCCGAGCGCACGAGCAGCAAGGCTACGGCCTCGTTACCTGCGCCCGCGTCCATGGCGAAGCGAATGCCGGGGTCGTCCGGCAGAGGGGAATTGACGATCACGATATCGTAGGCGCGCGCGGCGAAGGCGCGCTTGGCGGCGCTCACATCCGATACCGTTTTCACCGGCGCAAACACGCCGGCGGGCAGCAGCCCGCCGATGGCGGCGTTCAGATTTTCCGCCGCGGAAACCAGCAATACGCTGTAAACCCGTTCGGGCGACGCCATGCGATCCCCCTCCTTTCAGCAAAAATCGGCAAACCCTTCAGCCCTCGCAGTAGGCGTTTACAACGCAATCGGGCAGGCAGCCGCGTATAAAATCGCTCCCGGCGGCGAGCTTTTTCGCCTCGGCAAGCGTTTGCGGCAGGCGGCGGAAGCCCGAGAGCCGCTCCGGCGCGGCGCTGAACAGATTGAGATCGGCAGGCGCGGGCAGCGGCAGCGCTTTTTCCATGCCGTCAAGCGCGGCATGGATCATCAGCGTGAAGGCCAGATACGGATTGGCCGAAGGATCGGGCGAGCGCAGCTCCAGCCGCCGGTATTCGCCCTCGGCCGCGGGAATGCGCACAAGCTGCGAGCGGTTTTCTTTGGACCATGTAACGTAGGCCGGGGCCTTTTGCCGCCCCAGCCGCAAATAGGAATTCTCGGTGGGATTCAGGAATACGGTCATCTCCTCAATATGCGCGAGAATGCCCGCGATCATCGAACCGAATACGGCGTCGTCCGGGGTCGGCTGCGCCGAAAGGTTGATGTGGAACCCGTTGCCCGGCGCGCCCTCGAGGGGCTTTGCGGAAAAATCGGCGTGATAGCCGTTGCGGAAAGCAACCGTTTTTACCGCCGTTTGAAAGCTCATGGCCTGATCCGCCGCGGTGAGGGCGTCCGCATAGCGAAAATCGATCTCGTTCTGCCCCGGGCCCATCTCGTGGTGAGAGCTCTCGGGGCGCAGCCCCATGCGCTCCAGCGTAAGGCAGACCTCGCGGCGCACGTTTTCGCCCCGGTCCTCGGGCGCGATATCCATATACCCGGCCCGGTCGCAGGGGATCTTCGTCGGCAGCCCGTTTTCATCCAGCTCAAACAGATAGAATTCCTGCTCCGCGCCGAAGAAAAAAGAAAGGCCCCGTTTTGCCGCCGCCAGAGCGGCGTTCTTCAGCAGCGCGCGGGTATCCCCGGCGAAGGGCGCGCCGTCCGGGTGGGTGATATGGGAGAGCATGCGCACCACCCGCCCATGCTCGGGCCGCCAGGGCAGCGCGGTGATGGTTTCCGGCTCCGGGTGAAGAAAGAGATCGCTGTGGGTCTCGTCGCCGAACCCGGCAATGGAGGAGGCGTCGAACGCAATGCCGTACCGGAAGGCGCGGGGCAGTTCCTCCGGCATCACGGAGATATTCTTCCGTTTGCCGAATACGTCGCAGAACGCGAGGCGTATGAACTTCACGTCCTCCTCCCGCATATACTGCAGGATCTCATCTTCGGAATACTTCATGGTTTTCCTCCTTTTTACGCCGCGCCTCCCCGGAAGCGGGAGAGGGCACGTTGGCGTCGTCGCGCAATCATAAAACCATCATACGCGAAAAACGGATAAAAATCAAGCGCTATCCGTTTTTTTGCTTTTCCGGCGTCAAATCGCATCCAAAACAGCCCTTTTACATAACCGTTTTTTTGTAAAAATCGCTCAATCCCTTGCGCCGCGCAAAAAAACCGTTGACAATTCCCAAAACCTGCGTATAATGAAAAGCAGAAAAGGCAACGGCGTCTTTGAACAGGTTTTGTTCCGGGGCGTTTTTCTCTTTTCCGGTTGAAAACAGCATAAACGAAGGCAAAGGCGTCTTGTTTCACCGTGCGGTTCCCGCGCGGCGGCAGGGCGTCTTTTTCTTTTCATAAAAAAAGGAGGATTATTATGTCGTACGTTGACGAAGTGATCGAAAGGATCGAAAAGGAGAACCCCTGCGAGCCGGAATTCCATCAGGCCGTGAGAGAAGTGCTGAACTCCCTGCGGCCTGTGGTGGACGCGAACGAGGAAGGCTACCGCAGGGACGCGGTGCTCGAGCGCCTTGTGAACCCCGAGCGGCAGATCAAGTTCCGTGTTCCGTGGATCGACGACAAGGGGCAGGTGCACGTCAACACCGGCTACCGGGTGCAGTTTTCCAGCGCCATCGGTCCGTATAAGGGCGGGCTGCGGCTGCATCCGAGCGTGAATCTCGGCATTATCAAATTCCTCGGCTTTGAACAGATCTTCAAAAACAGCCTCACCGGACTTTCCATCGGCGGCGCGAAGGGCGGCTCGGATTTCGACCCGAAAGGAAAATCCGACAGAGAAGTGATGGCCTTCTGCCAGAGCTTTATGAGCGAATTATGCAAATATATCGGCGCGGATACGGACGTGCCTGCCGGGGATATCGGCACCGGCGCCAGAGAGATCGGCTATCTGTTCGGGCAGTATAAAAAACTGCGGGGCTTGTTTGAGGGCGTGCTCACCGGCAAGGGTCTTTCCTTCGGCGGCTCGCTGGCAAGAACCGAGGCCACGGGCTACGGCCTGCTTTATATCACCGAGGAAATGCTCAGATGCCACGGGCAAGAGATCGCGGGCAAAACCGTTACGGTTTCCGGTTCGGGAAACGTGGCCATTTACGCCATCGAAAAGGCCGGGCAGCTCGGCGCGAAGGTGCTCACCTGCTCCGATTCCACCGGCTGGGTCTACGACCCCGACGGCATCGACGTTGCCGCGCTCAAGGTGATCAAGGAAAAGAACCGGCAGCGGCTCACGGAGTATAAGAAATACCGTCCGCAGTCCGAATATCACGAGGGGCGTGGGGTATGGACGATCCCCTGCGATATCGCCCTGCCCTGCGCCACCCAGAACGAGCTGACGCTTGCGGACGCCGAATCGCTGGTGAAAAACGGCGTGATCGCCGTAGCCGAGGGCGCGAATATGCCCACCACGGCGGAGGCCACCGCGTATTTACAGAAAAACGGCGTTCTGTTCCTGCCGGGCAAGGCCTCCAACGCCGGCGGCGTGGCCACCTCGGCGCTCGAAATGAGCCAGAACAGCGAGCGGCTGCACTGGAGCTTTGCGCAGGTGGACGCGCAGCTCAAGGACATCATGATCGGGCTCTGCCACCGGG
>CAMVBR010000317.1 GCA_947165755.1 uncultured Clostridia bacterium | reverse complement strand
AGCGGGTGGTGACGAAGCCGTGCGTATAAATATCGAGATCGCCCTTGTCTTCGGCGCAGTTCACTTCTGCCGTTCTGCCGTGCAGCGCGGCGTTCGAGGTATCGGAGCATACGGTTTTGCACTGCCACTTTCCGGCGGCGGGGCACACGAAGCGCGCGCGCCAGATATTTTCCCCGTCCCAGAAGCAGGGAACGGTATAAAGCCTGCCGTTGCCGTAAAGCAGCAGATCCAGCGTGACGTCCCCAAAGGGATCGGCGTAGGTCTTTTCGCTTTCAAAGCTGAGCTCGGTGACGCGCCACGCTTCGGCGGTGAGCGTTTCTTCGGCTTTGCCGGTAAACAGCGCTTCGGCGCTCTCCCGCCCTGCGGGATCGCGTGGCGCGGCCTTTTCGATGCGGCTCTCGTCCTTGAAGGTGATAAGCTTCAGAAAACGGCCCAGCAGATTCACCAGCCCGCCGGTGAATTTCGCCGCGTTCAGCGTGGAAGCGGGCGGCTCCGGCGCTTCGGCTCCGGCGGCGTAAACCGCAGGCGCGGCCGCGCCAAAAAGCAAAAGAAACGCAAGCAAAAGTGCGATCGTTTTTTTCATACATCATTCCTCCCGGAGAAAACAGATTCGCTATTGATTTGACGCATCCGCAAGGCGGACGTGCAGCACCAGATCGGTATCGGCGGGCCGGACCCCGGCGAACCACGTGCCGAGGGCAGACGCGGTAAAAGTACCATCCCCTACGTATTCGCCCGAAATGGGATCGAACCAACGGTAGGTATATTCTGCGCGGGGCTTGAGGCTCCCCAGCGTGCCGGTGAGCACGCCGCCGTATTTCTTCGTGTTGCTCTGCGCGGCAACGGCGTCGCTTGCGAACGAATAGAAATACACGACCGCCTCGGTGTTGGCCTCGTTGCTCGCGCAGTAGGCGTAAACGTGGGACGCTGGCGCAAAATAAGCGCGGTTGCCGAAACGCGGAATCAGGTTGTACCACTCGGTGTCCTCAAAGAAGCGGCGCATATAGCCCACCTGATAGGAAGAGGCGTATTCCATGGCGTTCTGCCAGTGCATATTCACCTTATCTTCGGCAGTGACAGTATCCACGCCGTCGTTGGAGGCGTCCTCTGGGTTGAAGCTTTCGGTGTAGTACCACGTGCCCTGACCGCCCCAGCCATAGCCGTAAAGGCCGTTCAGATACGAAGCCCAGCCCTGCATGCGGGCGCCGAAATCCTTGGTCCAGTAATAGCAGTAGCGGCCCTCGTAGTTCACGGCGGGCTTACCCTGCCCGTTGAACCAGTAGTCCTTGGACGAAACGAAATCGTCACGCTTCGTGAGTTTCGGGCTCCACTGCGCCGCGTACATGGTGTGCGCGGGCACGTTGCGGAAAGCGGAGGGAAAGCCGTTCAGGTAATAGATCACGTGCATTTCACCGGTGCCCTCGCCGTTGCCCCATGCAACGGTATCGCCGGTGCTCTCCTGATGCGCCGTAACCGTCTGCCCGTAGGGATCGTATTTCGCCACGTATTCCGCCGCATAGCGGTAGGGGTTGTTCAGCGTGGTCCAATCGGGTTTATTATATTCGGCGGCGTAGAAATCGTTGTCGATCTCCTGCCCCAGCGTCCAGATCACGGGATAAGCGCCGAAACGGGCCACCCAGTAACGGGAGAGCGCTTCGAGATAGGCCTTGGCTTCGTCGGAGATCTCATACACGGTCTTTTTGCTTCTGTGCACCCGGCCGGTGATCGCGGTATCGGAATAGCCGCCGTGTTTTTCGATCAGAGAAGTCATGGTCGGCGGGAAGAAAAACTGAGCGTTGGCGTGCACAAGGCCGCTTTCGGCCACGACGGCGTAGCGCGCGTCGAGCTCGCGCAGCCCCCCGATATCCGATTCCGTAATACCGTCCGCAAGATCGTACCCCTCGCCGAAGCTGCCGTTGGGCTGGCTCTGCCACACGGTAAAGCCCTGCGCGCAGCGTTTTTCGCTGATCTGCTTTACCACGTCCAAAGGCTCGGTGCCGAAATTCCAGTGGGTATCTCCAAGGTAAAAGAACGGCGTGCCGTCGTCGTAGGTAAGATACTTCTCTCCGTAACGGGTGGTAACGAAGCCGTGTTTGTAAATATCGAGGTTGCCGGTATACGCCGAGCAGTTCACCTCGAACGTTCTGCCGTTGAGAGCGGCGTTCGACGGATCGGAGCATACGGTTTGGCATTGCCACTTGCCCGCCGCGGGGCAGACGAAGCGCACCCGCCATACGCTGCCGCCGTCCCAGAACCCGGGCACCGTATAGAGCCTGCCGTTGCCGTAAAGCTCGAGGTCAAGGGTAACGTCCGAAAATGGATCCGCGTATGTTTTTTCGCTTTCAAAGGCGAGTTCAACCATTCTCCACGTTTCGGCGGAGAGCGTCTGCTCGGCCTCGCCGGTAAACAGCGGCGTATCGCTCTCTTCCCCCGCGGGGCCGCGCGGGGCGGCCTTTTCGATGCGGCTCTCATCCTTGAAGGAGATCAGCTTCCAGAGCCGCCCGAGCAGGTTCGTGAGCGCGCCCGTAAATGCTTCCGTTCGCAGCACTGAGGCCGGCGGCGTGTTTTCCGCTTGCAGGGCTGCTGCGCCTGCCTCGGCCCCGGCGGAAAACAGAAGAAGAACGGAAAGTAAAAATGCGGCCGTTCGTTTCATAACGCTTCCCCTCCCGAAAGGGATATAAAAATCCGTAATCATATTCAGTTTATCATGAGATGTCCAACAAATGTCCAACAAAAACATACAAATCAAAGAAATTTTATATATATTTACGAAAAAGTTGCGCATTGACAGCCTCTCTCGTTTATGCTACCATCTAATTGACGAAAGGAAGGAACCCCGCATGCAGTCGCTTTTCTCCGGAGGCAATACGCTTATGATCCAGCTGCCGCTCTGGCTGCAGCTGATCGGCCTCACCTTCGCGGTGCTGATCGATCCTTATATCCGAAAAAAGCACCGGTCCGTGATGCTGGTCATCATAGCGCTCGCAAGCAGCCTGATTTTGCAGAATTACGCCGATTTCGTTCTCGGCAGCGGCAGCGACCGCGTTTTTGCCAGAACGCTCGCCTGCATTTACGGCTACAGCGTGCGGCCCGTGATACTCGCGCTGTTTTTCTATATCGTAGGCAAGCGCAAATCGTATTTGTGGGCGTGGATCCCCGTGGCGGCGAACGCCCTGATCCATCTTTCGGCGCTGTTTTCGGACGTGTGCTTCGGCATCAGCGAAACCAACCACTTCTACCGGGGGCCCCTCGGCTACAGCTGCCATATCGTAAGCGCGCTGCTGCTGGTTTTTCTGGCGGTGATCTCGGTAAAGGAATACGCCCGCGTCAAAAAACGGGAGGCCGTATTCCCGCTGGCGAACATACTGATCATCGTGGCGGCCGCCGTCGGCGACACGTTCTTTTCCTACGGCGATTCCGCGGTGAGCTTTAC
>CAMVBR010000316.1 GCA_947165755.1 uncultured Clostridia bacterium | reverse complement strand
GGCACGATCACGGGCGTTTCGGTCACTTCGTCATACCGTGCGGCCGGTTCAGCGCCGATTTCAGCTTCACCGCCGTGGGGTTCTTCCCCTGCTTCAGCTTCGCGCCGATCGCCTTCATTTCCTGCTTGCGATACTTCTTCACCAGCCGGCTCTGCCGTTTCGTCAGGCTCGGCCTGCGCTTCGACCGCGTCAGCTCCGTTTGCAGGTTCGCCTTCAGGCTCGCCCGCTTCCCCGCCAACAAATTGAGAGAGTACTTCTCCCACGAGGTCAGCAAGCTGCTGCGTATCTTCATCAGGCGTTTCTTCCTGCGGGACATAGTTTTGGTATTCCTCGCTGTTGACGAGCGTTTCCAGGGAATCTTCATTTTCGTCCTCCTTCTTCGTGCCTTCTTCAAACAGGCTCTTGGCAAAGGCCGCGGGATCGAAGGGCTGCAGATCGTCGATGCCCTCGCCCACGCCGATGAATTTTACCGGGATCTTCAGGTCGTTTTTGATGGAGAGCACCACGCCGCCGCGGGCGGTGCCGTCCAGCTTTGTGAGCACGATGCCGGTAAGCTCGGTCACCGAGGCGAACTCGCGGGCCTGATTCACGGCGTTCTGGCCGGTGACGGCGTCCAGCACCAGCAGCACCTCGCGGTCCGCATAGGGCAGCTCCTTATCCATCACGCGGAAGATCTTGGCAAGCTCGTCCATCAGGTGCTTTTTGTTGTGCAGGCGGCCGGCGGTATCTAAAATGATGATATCGCAGTTGCGGGCGATACCGGCCTGAATGGTATCGTATACCACGGCTGCGGGGTCGGCGCCCTCCTTGTGCTTCACGATATCCACCCCGGCGCGCTGCGCCCATACGTCGAGCTGATCGATGGCGGCCGCGCGGAAGGTATCCGCCGCGCCCAATATCACCTTTTTGCCCTGCGCCTTGTACATGGCGGCCAGCTTGCCGATGGTGGTGGTTTTGCCCGCGCCGTTCACGCCGATCATGAGAATGACCGAGGGAATGGTGATCAGGCCCATATCCTCGCCGCCGTAAAGCAGGTCGGCGATGATGTTCTGCAGCTCTTTTTTCACCTCCGAGGGCTTTTTGATCTTTTCGCTTTTTACGCGGTCCTTGAGCTCCTCCACCACCTGCACGGCGGTGGTCACGCCCACGTCGCCCATCACGAGGATCTCCTCCAGCTCGGTATAGAGATCGTCCTCAAAGGAATCGAAGCTGTCGAGCATATCGTCGATGGCGCCGTTCATTTTGTTTCTGGTCTTGGAAAGACCGAAATTGATTTTACTGAATATAGACATGGTTCCCTCCTGTATCTGACTACTGACTACTGACTTCCGACTACTCGTCCAGCTGCATCTGCTCCACGAGCTGGGCGGTGTTGAGCTCCAGCAGCTTGGAAACGCCCTTTTCGGCCATGGTGACGCCGTAAAGGATATCGGCCTCCTCCATGGTGCCGCGGCGGTGGGTGATCAGAATGAACTGGGTATTGCCGGTCATCATGCGCACGTACTGGGCGTAGCGCACCACGTTCACGTCGTCCAGCGCGGCCTCCACCTCGTCGAAAATACAGAACGGGGCGGGGCGCACCTTCAATATGGCGAACAGCAGCGCCACGGCGGTGAGGCCCTTTTCGCCGCCCGAGAGCAGCGTGATGTTTTTCACGTTCTTGCCCGGGGGCTGGGCGCGGATGCCGATGCCGCACTCCAATACGTCCTTTTCGTCTTCCAGAAACAGCTCCGCCGCGCCGCCGGAAAACAGATCGGTAAAGGTCTGGCGGAAATAGCCGTTGATGGCGTTGAAGCGGTCAAGGAACAGCTCGCTCATCTGCCGGGTGAGCTCCTCGATCATCTTTTCAAGCTCGCGCTTCGATTTCTCCACGTCGTCCACCTGACCGGAGAGGAATTCGTAGCGCTCGGAAACCTCTTTATATTCTTCGATGGCGGCCACGTTCACGTTGCCCAGCGCCTTGATCTGGCCCTTGAGCTCCGAAAGGCGTTTTTGCGCCGCGCCCACGCTCTCGATGGGCTCAACCAGCTCTTCGGCTTCGCGCCGGGTGAGGCCGTATTCCTCAAACAGCTTGCGCTCGGTCTCCTCGGCCTCGCGCTCCAAAGCAGCCTTGCGCTCCTCGAGCCTTACGGTTTCGGCGGCCAGCTTCTCTTTTTCGTCCAGCTTTTGCTTTTCGGCGTCGCGGGCGTCGGTTTGGGCTTTTTCGGCCTGCTCGCGCTTTGCGATCAGGCGGCCGATGGCGGCGGTGTTTTCGCGGCTTTGCGCCCGCAGGCCTTCGGCGGCCCCGGCGGCGGTATCGCGCTGCCCCAGAAGCTCGCGGTTTTTCTCCTCCAACGCCGCTTTTTCTTCCAAGAGCGATGCCTTGCGGTCGTTAAACGCCTGCTTGCGGCGTTCGTGATCCTCCACGGCGGCCAGCTTCGCCTGCTTTTCCTGCATGTAGGCCACCACGGAGAGGTTTACCTCGCTCATTTCGGCGTTGATGGCCTCGCGCCGTGCCAGCATCTCATCGTGCCCGCCGGAAAGGGCCGCAAGGGCGGCCTCGGCTTCGGTTTTCCGTGATTCCAGCGTTTTCAGGCGCGCATCGGCCGCGGCGGTACCGGCGCGGGTATCGGCAATGCGCTTTTCGCAGGCGTTCTTCTCTGTTTGCAGCGCCAACAGCGCCTGCCGGTTTTCGGCGATCATGCCGTTTGTGAGCGCAAGGGCGCTTTCGGCGTTGGTGCGGGTTTCGGTGCCCTGCATGATCTCGGCGCTGATGCCCTCGTGCTGGGCGGTGGCCTTGCTGAGCGCCTCGGCGGCGGCCTTCACGTCCTGCGCCATGAACTCCAGCGTTTTCGACGTCTCTTCGATCTGCCGCGCCAGCTTATCGGCCTCGCTCTTGCGGGTAAAAAAGCCGGCGGAATTGATCTTTGAGCCGCCCGTCATGGAGCCGCCGGCGTTGATGACCTGGCCGTCCAGCGTAACGATCTTGAAGCGGTAATTATATTTTTTGGCGATCACAAGGCCCGTATCCAGGTCCTCGCACACCACGGTGCGGCCCAGAAGGGAGGTGATCACGTTATCGTACTGTTTATCGTAGGTGATCAGGTCGGAGGCCACGCCCACGAAGCCGAAGAGGTCGTCCAGCCCGCGCTCCTCCAGCGTGCGGCCCTTTACCGCGTTCATGGGCAGGAAGGTGGCGCGCCCGGCGCCCAGATTTTTCAGCGTGTTGATGGCGCGCTTGGCGTCGGTATCCGTTTCGGTCACGATGTTCTGCACCGCCGCGCCCAGAGCGGTCTCGATGGCGGTGGTATAGGCCTCGGGCACCTGAATGAGCTGGAACACCGTGCCCCGGATGCCCCTGAGGGTGCCGTGGGACTTTTCGCGCATCACGGCCTTTACGCTGCCCTGATAGCCCTCCATGTTCTTTTCGGTATCCTCAAGGAATTTCAGCCGCTGCTGCATCGAGAGCAG
>CAMVBR010000315.1 GCA_947165755.1 uncultured Clostridia bacterium | reverse complement strand
AGCCCGATTGGGCCGCCTGGTGGCTGAACGCCGATAAGGACTGAGCCTGAACGGATCTTTCCCGCTGAATAAAAAATGATTTTCCCTCCCGCAGCAATGCGGGAGGTTTTTTGTCGCGCCGTAGGCGCGAAATTGCAGTTTGTCACGCCGATAGCGCGAAGCTGCAATCTACAAGCTGCAAGCTGCAAGCACAGTTGAAATGTACGGATATTGTTCTGATACCAATATATTTCCGCGCAATCTATCTGACTTGTAGCTTGTAGCTTCTTAGCTTGTAGCTCCAGTTTGTCGGGCAAACTGCCCGACAAACTGAAATTTGAAATATTGACGAATCCTGCCGTTCAATGTTACAATAGCATGAACGAAATCGTTTTTCGGAGGATGGTATGATCCATATCGGTTGTCATTTGAGCGTTTCGGACGGTTATAAGGCCATGGGCGAAACCATGCTGCGCTTCGGCGGCGATACCTTCGCGTGGTTCATGCGCAATCCCCGGGGCGGCAAAGCCAAGCCCATCGACGCCGCGGACGCCGCCGCGCTGAACGCGTTATTGAAAAAGGAGGGCTTCGGCGCGTTGGTGGCCCACGGCAGCTACACCATGAACCTGTGCGCCGCCAATCCCCAAACGCTCGCCAACGGCCGCGATATGCTGCGGGAGGATCTGGAGCGCATGGAGGCCTTCCCCGGCAATTTCTATAATTTTCACCCCGGCAGCCACGTGGGGCAGGGGACCGAAACCGGCGTCGCTCTGATCGCCGACGCGCTCAACGCGTATCTCACGCCAGAGCTTCATACCACCGTGCTGCTGGAAACCATGGCCGGAAAGGGCAGTGAGGTGGGCGGCACGTTTGAGGAGCTGCGCGAGATCATTGACCGGGTCACGCGCAAAGAGAAGCTGGGCGTGTGCTTCGATACCTGCCACGTGTGGGATGCCGGCTACGATATCGTGAACGACCTCGACGGCGTTCTCGCCCGATTCGACGACCTCATCGGCCTCGATAAGCTCTGCGCCGTACACTTCAACGACAGCAAGAACCCCCTCGGCTCCCACAAGGACCGCCACGAAAAGCTTGGCCTCGGCTGTATCGGCGAGGCCGCCCTCAAACGCATAGCGCTGCACCCGGCGCTGCAGGGGAAGCCCTTCATTCTGGAAACGCCCAACGAAGACGAGGGGTATATAAAAGAGATCGCGCAGGTGAAGGGGTGGATGATGGGAAATGAGGAATGCGTAATGCGTAATGCGTAATGCGTAATGCGTAATGCGGGATTATAATGTATAATCTTTTTTTTCTTATTAATTAATATTTATAATACTTTTATTTAAAAACTGAAACGGTGAATAATTACAATTTTGTATAAATCTATTGACATTGATGAAAATTAATGGTATATTCATCGGGATTAAAGGACAAGCAAACCGTCTTTTAACGAATTACAGGAGGAAAAACAACATGAAGAAGATTGCTAAAATTCTTGCTCTGGTACTCTGCTTTGCCATGATCGCGGCCTTTGCGGCCTGCGGCGGCAATAATACGGATACCACCACCGCTGCGCCCGATGCATCGCAGACGCCCACCGATGTCGCCGAGGGTACCGATACCGCTGCTCAAGGCGCCTTCAAGATCGGCTTTATCGGCCCGCTCACCGGCGGCGCAGCCATTTACGGCAACGCGGCCAAGAACGGCGCCCAGATCGCCGTGGAAGAGATCAACGCCAAGGGCGGCATCCAGCTTGCCTTCAACCCGCAGGACGACGCGCACGATGCTGAGCAGTCCGTGAACGCCTACAACAACCTCGTTGACTGGGGCATGCAGGCGCTGGTAGGCCCCGTAACCACGCAGCCCGCCATCTCCGTTTCCGCGAAGGCCAATGAAGACAGAGTGTTCTGCCTCACGCCCTCCGCCTCTTCCACCGACGTGATCGACGATAACGACGTGATGTTCCAGGTGTGCTTCACCGACCCGAACCAGGGCACCGGTTCCGCCGATTACATCGCCGAGAATTACGCGGACGCCAAGGTGGCCGTGATCTACAGAAACGACGACGCTTATTCGCAGGGCATCCACGATACCTTCGTTGCCGAGGCCGCCGCGAAGAACGTAGAGATCGTTTATGAAGGCACCTTCACCGACGCCACCTCCACCGACTTCTCCGTGCAGGTGACCGCCGCGCAGGCTGCCGAAGCCAACATCGTGTTCCTGCCCATCTATTATCAGCCCGCTTCCGTTATCCTGAAGCAGGCCGCCGATATCGACTACGCGCCCGTGTTCTTCGGCGTGGACGGCATGGACGGCATCCTGACCATGGACGGCTTTGACGCTTCTCTGGCCGAGGGCGTTATGCTGCTCACCCCCTTCTCCGCGGACGATCCCAAGGCCGCCGATTTCGTGGCTGCCTATCAGGATGCTTACAAAGAGATCCCGAACCAGTTCGCCGCTGACGGTTACGACGCGGTTTACATCATCTACGAAGCGCTCACCGCTGCCGGCTGCACCGCCGATATGAGCGCCGAGGATATCTGCGCGAAGCTCACCGCCGCCATGGCCACCCTGAGCGTTGACGGTCTTACCGGCGACGGCATGACCTGGGATGAGAACGGCGCCGTTTCCAAGGCCCCCATGGCCGTTGTGATCAAGGACGGCGTTTACGTGACCCCGTAACCTCACGCGCATAACCGATAAAAAACCGAAAAGGGGATACCGCTCCACGGGGCGGTATCCCCCTGCCAACCAAGGCGGCTTGTGCAATTACGGCAAGCCGATTTTTAGTTTATAACGGATCGAGGTAACTTATGGAGTTTTTATCTTATCTGATCAGCGGACTCAGCCTCGGCAGCGTTTACGCCATTATAGCTCTGGGCTATACCATGGTATACGGCATTGCGAAAATGCTGAACTTCGCCCACGGCGACGTGATCATGGTGGGCGGCTACGTCTCTTATACGCTGCTTTCCCGGCTGAATATGCCCGGTTGGGCGTCTTTGCTCCTCGCCATGGTGGTTTGCACCGTGCTGGGCATTGTGATCGAAGGGCTGGCCTACCGGCCCCTGCGCGCGGCGCCCTCGCTTGCCGTGCTGATCACCGCCATCGGCGTTTCGTATTTTCTGCAGAATTCCGCGCTGCTCGTATGGGGGGCAAACGTAAAAAGCTATCCGTCGCTGATCTCGGGCACCTTCAAGCTGGCCTTCGGTGAAAAACAGCTTTCCATCTCCTACGTTTCGGTGCTCACCGTGGTGGCCTGCATCGTGATCATGATCGGGCTTACGGTGTTCACCTCCAAAACCAAAATGGGCAAGGCCATGCGTGCCTGCTCCGAGGATAAGGGCGCGGCCCAGCTTATGGGCATCAACGTGAACAAAACCATTTCCGTCACCTTTGCCATCGGCTCCGCGCTGGCGGCCGTGGCGGGCGTGCTGCTCTGCTCCTCTTATCCCACGCTGGTGCCTACCACCGG
>CAMVBR010000314.1 GCA_947165755.1 uncultured Clostridia bacterium | reverse complement strand
GAAAGCGTGGTCTTTGACCGTCTCTATTGGGATCGGCTTGACCGGGGTGAGATCGTCGACAGCGAAGTGATCGAGGCGATCCGCCAAAGAGTGCCCATGAGACTTGCAGAGACCGCGGAGAAGATCTACAACAACTGGATCGAAAATCTGACGCCGATCCCCGGAATGGAAGACATTCTTGTAAGAATCAAAAACAAGGGCGGACGGCTGTATCTGCTGTCAAATATCAGTATCGGCTTCGCGCAAAACTACCGGAACGTGCCGTCCGTATGCAGGGTTTTGTCTTTATTCGACGGTCTTGTGTTTTCCGGCCCGCTCCGTATGGCAAAGCCGGATCCCGCCATCTTCCGTTTCCTTCTGGAAAAATACCGCTTGTCCCCGGAAGAAACCTTATTTACCGACGATAATCCGAAGAATATCGAAGCCGCAAAGCAGCTGGGCCTGCACACATTCCTCTTTGACGGCGACAGCGAAAAACTCTTGCAGTATGTAAAAGTTGGTTTTGACGGAGACAACATATAATATGATAGGGAAAGGTAATCAGAATAATGATTGGCAGACGCGTTACCTCTTATCCCCAAAAACGGCGGGGAAGGTAGCGCGTCTGCCAATGATTTTTCGTGTGTTTTCAGACAAAGAAAAACGCTGAAACCGTTGATATACAAGGTCTCAGCGTTGGTGCGGATGACGGGAGTCGAACCCACATGAACTTGCATTCACTGGCACCTGAAGCCAGCGCGTCTGCCAATTCCGCCACATCCGCGTATTGAATTTTCACCGTTAAATTTTACTCGGCACGGTGATCCGAGAGCGGGGCATTTCTGAAATCGGGAAGTTCCACCGAGGGGACGCTCCCTGAAGCCAGCGCGTCTGCCAATTCCGCCACATCCGCTTATTGCCTACGCTTAACGCGTTCAGCATGGAACATTCTATCACCAAATCCGCCGGTTGTCAATATCTTTTTTTGAAAAAGAGGGATTTTTTCGCGGCGGAAAGCCGGTATTCGCTTTGCAGGGGCATGCGGATACCGGCGCGGTTGTTGTATTGTTTTCCGTGGATGCGGAGCGGCGATCAGAAGATCTGCTTCAGCCAAAGCTTTACCGCAGGCAGCCATGCGCTCGCGTGGGTGACGGCGGGGTTTACGTCGTCCACCGTGACCTGGTCGGCGGTGGAAAGGCCGTGCTGGCCGTAGGGGTAAACGTGCAGCTCGGTGGGGATCTTGTATTTCGCCAGCGCGGCGGCGTAAAGATAGCTGTTCATCACCGGCACGGCGTTATCGGCCGAGGTATGCCATAAAAAGGCGGGCGGCGTGGCGGCGGTCACCAGCTTATCGCAGGAGAAGCGTTCGATCTCCTCCGCATCCGGCACGTGGCCAAGCAGGTTCTCAATGGAACCGTGGTGGGAATACGCCGGGTCCGCCGAGATCACGGGGTAGCAAAGAATGCTGGCGTTCGGCGCTTTGCTTTCGGGGAACAGGGCCCGCACCTCCGGCGAGGCGCTTGCCGTGGAGTAATGGGCCGCCAGATGGCCGCCGGCCGAAAAGCCCATGATCGCAATGCGGGACGTATCGGTGCGCCAAGCCTCCGCTTTTGCGTAGATCAGCTCCATGGCCCCCGCCACCTCGGTGAGCTGGGTGGGCCAGCGGTGGGGCGCCACCGAGTACCACAATACGAACACGTTATAATAAGCGGCCAAAAAATGCAGGGCGATGGGCTCCGCCTCCCGCTGGGAGCACATGCCGTAGCCGCCGCCGGGGCAAACGAGGATCGCCGGTTTTCTGCGGTCCGTGCGACGCATCTCGCTCAGGTTCTCGGGCAGGTATACGTCCAGCCGCGGCTGCCGACCGTTTTCGCCCAGCGCGGGGTAAATATCCGCAAGCAGTATGGTTTCGGTTTTCATCATTGCGATCACGTCCGTTTTTTCTTTGATTATACCACGTCGCAGGAAACGATACAACAGGTTTTTTCTTCTGTATTCTCTTATGAAATAAAATCATTTGATTTTGCTCATTAAAAGTATTAAGATAGAATCAGAATAATAAAAGTAAAGAAGGTATTACGTTGAAAAAGCTGATTTCGGTTGTATTATGCTTTATTCTTCTTTTTACGGCGGTCGTTCCGGTGTTTGCGCTGGATTATTCCGATCCCAGCCGTAACGTTCCGGTCATCCTGATCGGCGGCGACGGCGAGCCGATCTGCGACGCGGATGGCAACGAGGTGTTCTCCGCTACCGAGCTCACCAAGCTGTTCAACGGCGTGGAAGGCGGCAGTATTTACGAATCCATTGCCAACGTGCTGCAGCCGTTTCTGCTTGAGGGCGTGCTTTTCAACCGCTGGGACAGATATTACGAGAATCTGGAAAACGAGATCGGCGCGCTTACCGAACAATTCCGGCTGGATGAAAACGGCAACGCGGTGAACGGTACCGATATCGCCCGGCGTCGCTACGACGGTATGGCCAAGGACCTCACGGTAGACAAAGCGTCCGGGAAAGGCTACTATGCCTATTCCGATTACCACTTCTGGTACGATTGGCGTTTGGATCCGATGGAGATCGCCGACCGGCTTGCCGAATATATCGACGGCGTTCTGGCCGTTACCGGCAAAAGCAAGGTTGCCATCATCAGCCGCTGTGTGGGCACCAACGTGGCCATGGCGTACGTTTCGAAATACGGTACTTCCAAAATCTACGGCTTCGGTATCGACGGCACCATCACGAACGGCGGTGAGTTCCTCAGCGAGGCCATCAGCGGCAAGTTCAAGCTCAACGGCCACGCACTGGAACGGTTCCTTACGGACTGCAACCTGCTCGGTGTTTTCAACATTTCCGATTTCGCCATGGCCAGCGTGGATCTGCTGGTCAAGAGCGGCGCGCTGGACGGTATCAGAGCCGTTACGCGGGCAACGGTCTACGATAAAATCAAAGAGGGCGCCACCTCCGCCATCGCCATGAGCACCGTTTTTACCATGCCTTGCTATTGGGCGTTTGTCACGGCCGAGGATTTTGATACCGCAAAGCAGTACGTGTTCGGCCCCGTCGGCGGCGAAAAACGGCAGCGTTATGCCGGCCTCATTGAAAAGCTGGATACGTATCACAGCGAGGTGCGTCTGCATCTTGCGGCGTTCCTTACCGCAATGCACGAGCAGAACGTGAATATCAGCATTATTTCCAAATACGGGTTCCAGATGGTTCCCATCTGCGAATCCAACGACGCCATCTCCGACCAGTACGCTTCCGTAACGCGCTCCTCCTTCGGCGCCACCACCGGCACCGTGTATGAACCCCTGCCGGATGATTATATCGCCGCGCGGGAGGCCGAGGGCAAAGCAAGCTATATCAGCCCCGACCGTCTGGTTGACGCCTCCACCTGTCTGTTCCCGGATTATACGTGGTTCACAAAAGGCATCCGCCACGGCGATTGGCAGGACGTGGAGAATCAGATCATGTATACCGTGA
>CAMVBR010000313.1 GCA_947165755.1 uncultured Clostridia bacterium | reverse complement strand
GGCAGTGGATGATGTTGGTTTTATCGAGACGGTACTCGATCTTACCGGCCTTGGCTTCGTTTACGGCTCTGGCCACGTCGGGGGTAACGGTACCGGCCTTGGGGGAGGGCATGAGGCCTCTCGGGCCAAGGATCTTACCGAGGCGACCCACCAGACCCATCATGTTGGGCGCGGCGATGCACACGTCGAAATCCATAAAGCCTTCGCCCTGGATGCGGGCCACCAGATCTTCGGCGCCCACGATCTCTGCGCCTGCGGCGGCAGCGGCGTCGGCTTCGGCGCCCTTGGCGAATACGCAAACTCTGACCTTCTTACCGGTGCCGTTCGGAAGCACGACGGCGCCGCGGACCTGCTGGTCGGCATGGCGGGAGTCTACGCCCAGGCGGACGTGCAGCTCAACCGTTTCGTCAAACTTTGCTTTTGCGGCTTCGCAAACCAGCTTGAGCGCTTCATCGGACTCATAGAGCTTGGAGCGGTCAACCAGCTTTGCGCTGTCTACATACTTTTTACCGTGTTTCATTCTTCCTTACCTCCAGCTCAGTCTACGACCGTGATGCCCATGCTGCGAGCGGTACCGGCGACCATACGCATGGCGGCTTCTACGCTGCCGGCGTTGAGGTCGGGCATTTTCTGCTCCGCGATCTTGCGGACCTGCTCGGTGGTGATGGTGGCAACCTTGGTCTTGTTCGGAACGCCGGAACCCTTTTCGATATTGCAGGCCTTCTTGATGAGAACGGCCGCAGGGGGCGTTTTGGTGATGAAGGAGAAGGAACGGTCGGAGTAAACGGTGATGACCACGGGAATGATGAGACCCATATCGTTCTTGGTTCTCTCGTTGAATTCCTTGGTGAAGGCCATAATGTTAACACCGTGCTGGCCGAGCGCGGGACCTACAGGGGGAGAGGGCGTTGCCTTTCCCGCGGGGATCTGAAGCTTGATCAAGCCTACTACTTTTTGTGCCATAATTGCACCTCCAAAAAATGTGGTAGTGGCGGAAACAGAAAGATTTATTTCCTCCCACGGCGCGAAACGCGCCATAACAGACCGCGTGCGGTCTTATTACCAAAAATCAATCGACGGCGGATTCGACCTGATCCAGGCCGAGCTCCAAAGGCGTGTCTCTTCCCATCATGGAAATGATCACGGTGACGGTATCGTTTTCAACGTCGATTTTGTCTACGATACCCGAAACGCCCTCGAAAGAGCCGTAAATGACCGTTACCAGATCGCCCACCTCGTAGCTTACCTCTACGCTGCGCTTTTCCACGCCGAGACGGCACGCTTCTTCTTCGGTGAGCGGCACGGGGCGCCCATCGGGGCCCACAAAGCCCGTAACGCCTCTGGTGTTGCGGATAATGTACCACACCTCGTCGGTCATGCGCTGCTCCTCGGCCTTTTCGTTGTAGGAAACGGCGAGCTTGACCAGCACGTAACCCGGGAAGAGCTTGCGCTCCACCTCGCGACGCTTGTTATCCTTGATCTCTACGACGGTTTCTACGGGAACCTTCACCTCAGCAATCTGATCCTGAAGACCTCTGTTCTCAACAACTTTTCTGATGTTTTCAGCTACCTTGTTTTCGTAGCCGGAGTACGTGTGCACCACGTACCATTTATAATCTTCAATCATAACTGCCTCCGTGTTTGCCGCCCGGGCGGCATGGCTTAGTTCTGTGCTTCTTCGGTGGCCTCAGCCTCGGTGGCCTCCTCTTCGGCTGCCTCGGTGGTATTCTCCTCGGCGGCGTCGGTGGTATCCTCTTCGGTGGTCTCGGCCTCGGTGGTGGTTTCGGCGCCGGCGGCGTCGGTGGTGGCTTCGGCGTCGAGGGTGGTTTCCTCGCCGGCGAGCTGCGAACCGAGCTCCGAAGCCTGCTTCGTTCCGAAATCAAACAGGGCGGTAAGGCCTCTGTCGAAACCGAAGATCACAAGACCGACCACGATGATGGACACAAGCACCACGGCGCTGGATTTGAGCACCTGCGCGCGGCTCGGCCATACGATCTTTTTGACGGTACCCGTAAAGTCTTTCCAGAATTTCTTTACACTCTTGCCGGTTCTGGAAAGCACGGTACCCTCTTTTTTGGGCTTGCTGGCCTTGATGCGGTCCTGCTTCGCCTTTTTTGCGGCTTTTTCGGCGTCTTTTGCGGCCTTAAGCGCGTCTTTTTCGGTATCTGCCATACGTTCCATCCTTTCAGTGAGGACTGCTGAACAGCCTTACTTGGTCTCTCTGTGAAGAGTGTGCTTTCTGCAGAATCTGCAGTACTTGTTCATTTCAAGTCTGTCGGGTGTGTTCTTTTTGTTTTTCATGGTGTTGTAGTTGCGCTGTTTACACTCCGTGCATGCAAGCGTGACTTTCACTCTCATTTCGGCACCTCCGTTTTCTAATGCTGCCTCCCTCGTTTGACTGCGCGCATTGCATTTTTTTACGCGCAAAAACAGGGCAAAAAAATAAACCCTGCAAAGAGGTACAATAACTATACCATACGCAGGGGACGTTGTCAAGTATTTTTTTTACAATTATAAAGGAAGCGCTTTGCGGGGCGCCTCAGGCGAACACGAAGCCGTTGATGGCCTTGCGGTACACCTGCACGTTCAGCTCGTGCAGCTTTTTGCCCAGTGTGATGAAGCGCTCTTCTCCCTCATGGCCGCAGAGCATGGCGAACTGCCTGCCCACGCTTTCGGCGGTAACAACGCCCTTATGCAGCGCCATATAGTAAAACGAAAAGGCGCCGGAGCGGGCGAGCGCGTCGTAAAAATCGGGCGAGAACTTCATGAGCACGTCGTACATTTCGCTTTTGGCGATCTGCGAGAGCAGCGGCGGCAGATAGGAAGTGAGGCTCAGCTCCGCCGAGAACACCGAGAGGAACCGCGCCTGCAAAAGCACATCCTCGGTGGGCACCACGCCGTTTTCCATCACGAAATCCACCAGCTCCGCCGGGGCGGCCTTGTAGGAAAAGGAGCTTACGATATTTGCGCCCAGCGTTTTGGCCTTGGCGATATTGCCGTTGAAATGCTGCCGCGAGGATTCCGCAAGGAATCCCTGAAACTCGCTTTCACGCGCGGGCGCGGCGGGCGCGCCTACGATCTTCATATCGCTGTCGTCGTAATTCTGAGCCATGGCGTTCTCCTGATTTGTAATGCGTAATGCGTAATGCGCAATGCGTCATTATCTGATGTTATTCTGAATGAGGAATGAGGAATGAGAAATGAGGAATGAGAAATGTCGGTGGCGGCTTTCAGCCGCAATATATAATCAGGTATGGACGAAATCCATCCATAATTCCTCATTCCTAATTCCTAATTCCTAATTATTTTATTATACCGCTTCCGCCTCCGCGGCCTCCTTCTTGGCCAGCCTTCTGAGCTTGGCCTTGTAGCCCAGCAGCTCGCTGAGCTGGGTTTTGGGGGTAAGATACGATCCCAGCGAAATGGGCGTGGGCGTATACATACCGCGAAAATCGGAGCCGCCGATCATCAGCA
>CAMVBR010000312.1 GCA_947165755.1 uncultured Clostridia bacterium | reverse complement strand
AGGAGCTGAAGGCCATCACGCCCAACTGGTTCCAGCGGGTGTGGGAGCACCGCCTGATGAACGACCCCGATACCCACGCCTTCCTCGCCGCGCACGGCGTGAAAATGATCAGCTATAGGGATTTGGCCGCCGTTCGCCGTTAGCCGTTCGCCGTTCGCATTTTTGTGAATGAGGAATGGCGGTGGCGGCTGTCGCCGCATTCTTATGAGCGAATAGAAGAACAAGGTCCTGTTGCCGGAAGCAGGTGTTGATATAAACAGGTATGGACGAAGTCCATCCATCATTTCTCATTTCTCATTCCTAATTCCTCATTTTTATTCATTTCGCATTACGTATTATTTTAGGAGCGTATTATGAAAAAAATCGTTGCCGCAATGTGCGGCGTATTGCTGCTCTTTACCACGCTTGTTCCCGCCTTCGCGGCGGAGGGGGCCGCGCCCGTGGTGTATATCCCCGAGGGGGCCGCGCTGAACGCGGCGGGGGAGCCGCTTCTGCCCGAGGCGGAGGCCTTTGCCGAGGCGGTTTACGCCGAAACGCTGCCGGCCTTCAAAAACGCCGTGTATCTCGGCGCGTGGGACGCCTATTTCCAAAAGCTGATCGCTGTGGCCTCGCCCGCCTTTGCGGCGCTGCGGCCCGATGATACCGGCGCGCTGCCCGGCGAAGTGCTCACGCAGAACCCGCCCGCCCAGGCGCAGGGGGATCTGTTTACCTATACCTTCCGTTACGATCTGCGCTGCGATCCGCTCCTTTCGGCCGCGGCGCTCGCCGACTATATCGCCGCCGTCATGGCCGCAACCGGCAGCCAAAAGGTATCGCTGGCCGCCAAGGGCTTCGGCTGCTGCGTGGCTGCGGCCTATCTCACCCGGTTCGGCTGGGCGGACGTTTCATCCTTCGTTATGATCGGCTCCGCCGCCGCGGGCAGCGCCTTCGTGGGCGAGTCCTTCGCGGGCGAATGGCATACCGACGCCGCCGCCCTTTCCGCCTTCCGCAAGCAGCAAAACCGCCTTTTGGAACCGCTCACGGCGCTTGCGGCGCTGAGCGTGGCGAACGCCCGCGGCTTCGGGGTGGTGAGCGCCGCCGCGCGGCTGGAGGAGGGGCTTGTTTCCTGCGCCGCCGTGCCCGCGCTGCTGAATGCCGCCTACGCCCGCTGCCCGGGTGTTTGGGCGCTGGTGGACGCCGCCCACTATGAAACGGCCAAAACCGCCCTGCTGGGCGCGGACCCCGCCTGCGCCGCGCTGATCGCCGCCGCTGACGACTACCACTACGGCGTGCAGGCCGTGTTTGAAGAAACTTTGCAGCGCATGCTGGCAGACGGTGTGCGTATCTACAATATCGCGGGCTACGGCGTATCCCTGCCGCCCCTTACGGTGAGCGCGAATGCCCCGTCGGACGGGCTCAGCACCGCCGACGCCCAGGCCCTCGCCGCCGAGCGGGTAACGGACGTTGACCGCCTGCCCGGCGCGCATTTCCTGCTGCCCGAAAATACCTGGTGCGTAAAGGATCTGTCCTGCGGCGCGCTGCCCGCCGGGGTCGCGTCCTTCGCGCTGCGGCTGGCGCGGAGCGAAACCTATCTTTCCGTGTATTCGGACGCCGCTGATCCGCAGTTTCTCACCTATCACGCCGATACCGATACCCTCACCGGCCCCGCGAATGAGGTCAACGAAAGCCCGGTCGGCTTTATCGCCCGCCTGTTTGCCGGTTTCCGCCGCGCGGTGAAGGCCTTCTTCGTGTACGTGCGCAGCTTCCTGAAATCAGCGGTCAGTAGTCAGTAGTCAGAAGTCAGAGTGCATACGGCACTTTTAAAATAAGGAGAAATACGTTATGAAAATCATGAGCTTCAATCTGCTTTGCGGCGGGGGCGACCGCCGCGATTGGCGCTGCCGCACCGAGCTGGTGCTCGATACCGTCCGCAAGGCGGACCCCGATACCCTCGGCGTGCAGGAGGCGCATTACGACTGGATCAAGACGCTGTTCGCCGGTCTGCCCGCCTACGATTTCGTGGGCGTGGGCCGGGACGACGGCAAAACCGACGGCGAATTTTCCGCCGTGTTCTATAAAAAAGATAAATTCCGCGCGCTGGATTCCGGCTCCTTCTGGCTCAGCGAAACGCCCGATATCCCCGGCGTGAAGGGCTGGGACGCCGCCTGCGTGCGCGTGTGCTCCTGGGTAAAGCTGGAAGAAAAGGCCACCGGCAAGCGGTTCGCGCATTTCAATACCCATCTCGATCACGTGGGCCCCGTGGCCATGCAGAAGGGCGCCGAGCTGGTCACCGCGAAGGCCTCTGAGATCTGCCCCGATCTGCCCGCGTTTTTCACCGGCGATTTCAACGTCACGCCCGATTCCGCGCCCTACCGCACCGTGATCGGGGCGGGCTTTGCCGACGCCCGTAATTTGGCCGCCGTATCGGACGACGCGCCCACCTTCCACTGGGACGTGTTCGTCTCCGAGCGCTCGAAAACCGACGCCGAGATTATCGATTACTGCTTCGTCAAGGGCGACGTGCGCGTGGATTCCTTCCGCGTGATCCGCGACGTTTACCCCGGCGATCTGTACCCCTCCGATCACTTCCCCGTGCTTGCGGAAGTTACGTTCTGAATGCACGATATCTGGAACCCCTGGCACGGCTGCGTGAAGGTGAGCGAGGGCTGCGAAAACTGCTATATGTATTACCTCGATGCGCTGCACGACGGCGACGGCAGCCGTATCTACCGCACCGGGGCGGGCTTCCGCTACCCCCTTTCCAAGGATCGGGCGGGGAATTACAAGGTGCAAAGCGGCGAAATGCTGCGGGTGTGCATGACCTCCGATTTCTTTCTTGCGGAGGCGGACCCGTGGCGGGCAGAGGCGTGGGATATCATCCGGCAGCGGCCGGACGTAAAGTTTTATCTGCTCACCAAGCGCCCCCAGCGGGTGCCCGATTGCCTGCCGCCCGATTGGGGCGATGGCTGGCCTAACGTGTTTATGAACGTCACCGCCGAAAACCAGCGCCGGGCGGATGAGCGCGTGCCGATCCTGTTATCGCTGCCCTTCCGGCATAAGGGCGTCATGTGCGCCCCCTTCATCGGCCCCGTGCGTTTGCGGGAATACCTGCAAACCGGGCAGATCGAGCAGGTGCTGTGCGACGGCGAAAACTATAACGGCGCCCGCCCGTTGCACTACGATTGGGTCAAAAGCCTGCACGACGAATGCAAAGAGTTCAATATCACCTTCGTGTTCTGCGGCACCGGCCGCCGCTTCGTGAAGGACGGCCGCCTCTATAAGATCGAGGACAGCGGCATGGGCACGCTGCAGGCGTATAAATCGGGCCTCAGCTTCCTCGGCAAGCCCATCGAATTCGAGCTGACGGACGCTTGGGGCTATCCCATCCCCGAGAAAAAGCTCTATAAGCCCCGCTTCCGCGCCAAGTGCGCCCGCTGCGGCATGCGCCTTACGTGCAACGGCTGCTCGAATTGCGGCAAATGCGACGCCTGAGGGCAGCC
>CAMVBR010000311.1 GCA_947165755.1 uncultured Clostridia bacterium | reverse complement strand
TTCCTTGTCTTTTTACCTTTTGATTGATCTGCTTCCCGTTCTATTTAAACCGCCGGACAGGGGAAAACGTGACAAATTTCGTGAAAAAAGTGCAGAGAGAACCCTCCGGAATCAAGCCGGGATCATCGGCTTTCGGCTATCGGCTCCCCGCGAACGGCAAACGGCGAACGGCGAACGGCGAATCACCGCTCCCCGTTCCACTCGGCGTAGAATTCGTCTAAAAACGCGCGCATGAAGGCGTCCCGCTGCTGCGCGATGCGGCGGGCGGTTTCGGTATTCATCAGGTCCCGCAGCCGGAACAGCTTTTCGTAGAAGTGGTTCACGGTGGTGGAAACGTGCTTCCGGTAGGTTTCGGCGTCCATATCGAGGCAGGGCGCTTCATCGGGGTCGTACATAGCCCTGCCGTGGCTGCCGCCGTAGGCGAAGGCCCGGGCGACGCCCACCGCGCCGATGGCGTCCAGCCGGTCCGCGTCCTGCACGCACTTGCCCTCTATGGAATCGGGCACGGTTTTGCCTGTGCCGCCGAAGGAGATCTGCGAAATGATGCGGGTAATGCGGCCGATCTCTTCCTCCGGCACGCCCTGCCCGCGCAAAAACGAAACGGCGTTGGCAAGGGTGGCGTGGGTTTCGGGGGAGAGCTTTATATCGTCCGCGTCGTGCAGCAGAGCAGCAAGGGCGGTGATGCGCGCGTCCGCCCCCTCGCGGGCGGCAAGATATTCGGCGGTGCGGCGCACCCGCAGGGCGTGGAAATGGTCGTGCCCGCCGGCGTCCTCGGCGGCAAGGGCGGTGATATACCGCTCGGCGGCTTCTAAAATATCCATATTACGCGATCCCGTCCGCGTCGAACTTCATCACTGTGCGGATAGCCAGCTCGATGCCCTTTTCGATGGTACCGGGCACCAGATTATCGGCGGAATCCAGCCGGGTGTGGTAATATCTGGCCGGGGCGGGGTCCATGGCCACGAAGCCCGCGGCGGGGATGCCCGCCTGCGAAGCGGCGGCGGCGTCCGTGGAGCCCAGCGGGATGGCGCCGATTGGCACCTCAAGCCCCATATCGGCGGCGCAGCCCTGCACCATGCGGCACACGCGCGGGTCGTTCTTTACAAAACCGGTCATATCCTTTTCGTAGAGCATCATGTATTCCGCGTCGCGGATGGTATCGAAGCCCACGAACACGGTTTCAACGCCGTCCGTTCCGTATTCGGGATGGGCCTTGAAGAAGGCCTTAGCGCCGCGCAGGCCCGCCTCCTCGCCGCCGGTGAGCAGCGCCACCACCTCGGTGTTTTCAAAGCGGATATCGTTCTCGGCCAGATATTTCAAAACGGAGACCGCCGTCATGGTGCCGGTGAGGTCGTCGTTGGCGCCGGGCACGTAGCGCTTGTTATCGGTGAATTTATAGAGCAGCCCGTAGGCGGGCACGAATACCGCCTGCCCCAGCGCCAGCTTTTTCACCAGCTTACGGTTTTTGAGCACCAGCGAGAGCACGCTGGTAACGGTGGAATAGGCAAGGCCCGTGAGCGCGTAGGCCGCCACGGTGACCACGCCGTGGGAGCCCAGCTTATAGGTATAAGTCCATTCGGGGGCGGAATCGGTATGGCCGCTGATGATGATGCGGCGCTTGGTCTCCCCCGCCGCCTTGCGCACGGCGTATACGTTGCCGGAGGTCTTTTTGGGGAACAGTGGATCGAGAAATTCGTGGTAAAGGGCGAATTCCTTGATCACGGCGGTGAGCGCCCCGCCCACAAGGCCGATGGAACCGACGGCGGCGTTCTTCTTCCAGAAGGCGCTCATAAGGTTGGTGACGGTGGCGCCCAGCATCAAAGAGCCCGCCACGGGCACGAAGGCCATGAACGCCTCGGGGTGCACCTCGTAAAGATCGCGCGATACGAGATCGGCGCAGGGCCCCAGCTTGCCGAACAGATACTGCTGCGCCTGCTCCTCGCCCGCCTCGCCGCAGGGCCGGGGGCCGATTTCGGTGCAGATATGGGTGATCTCGTTCACCGCGTTTTCGGTGAGCGCCGCCAGCGCGGCGGTATTTTTTTCGTTTTTGATAAACTCCATTTTTATACTCCTTTTCCCTTAATACTATTATCATAGCGTATTTGCAAGGAAAAAACAAGGAGAAAGTTTGCCGCGCCGGAGGCGCGACAGCCGTTCGCCGTTCGCCGTTTGCCGTTCGCATCGAAACCCAACCTTTTCGCAATATGGCGAGTTCTGTTTGTGAGCAGCCATTTCCTTGAAATATCAATAATAAACAACCATCAAACAGCAATAAACATTGGTTTGCATCTTCGCCGAAGAATCAAACGCGAACGGCGAACGGCGATCGGCAAACGGCGCAAATTCATCTTGATTTTTCCCACAGGCATGATAAAATATAGAGAGAAAGGCAAGGTGGCGGCAATGAAAAAAGCGGTATGGGTGATCCTGTTGGCGGTTCTGGCGCTGTTTTGGGCGCTGCCCGCGGCGGCGGAGGACTGCGCCCACCCCATCAAGGAGCTTGTAAGCGAAACGGCGGCGTCCTGTACGGAACCCGGCGAACGGGTGCTGCATTGCGCCGTTTGCGGCGAGACCCTCACGGAAGAGATCCCGCCCCTGGGCCACGATTACGCCGAAACGCGGCTGGACCCCTCCTGCACCGAACCCGGCAGCGCGACCTACACCTGCACCCGCTGCAACGATACCTACACCGAGGATATCCCCGCCCTCGGGCACGATTACAAAGAAACGCGGCTGGAACCCTCCTGCACGGACCCCGGCAGCGTGACCTATACCTGCGCCCGCTGTGATGATACCTACACCGAGGATATCCCCGCCCTCGGGCACGATTACAAAGAAACGCGGCTGGACCCCTCCTGCACCGCCCCCGGCAGCGTGACCTACACCTGCGCCCGCTGCGGCGATACCTATACCGACGCGCTGGCGGCGTTGGGGCACGATTACAAAGAGACGACCGTTTCCGCCACCTGCACCAAGGCCGGCAAAATCACCTATACCTGCCGCCGCTGCAAGCATACCTATACGAAAAGCATCCCCGCGACGGGGCATAATTATAAAGAGACCCGCATCGAGCCCACCTGCACGAAGCAGGGCAAGATCGTGACCGTATGCGCGCGCTGCGACGAGAAGACCACCCAAACGCTGCCCGCGCTGGGGCACGAATACGGCAGGTGGACCGTGACCGTAAAGGCCACCTACCGCGCCCCGGGCGAGGAGGCCCGCCTCTGTGTGCGCGGAGACGACAAGCTGACGCGGGCGATCCCGCAGCTCACCCACCTTGCGGCGAGCCTGTGCAAAACCGGCGACGCGAACATGGACGGCAGGCTGAACACGATGGACGCCCGGCTGATCCTGCGCATCGCCATCGGCCTTGACGACGGGCTGGACGATGCCCAGCACAAAAAGGCGGATTACGACGGCAAAAACGGCGTGACCACCGCCGACGCCCGCTACGCCCTACGAGAGAGCATCGGGCTGGATCCC
>CAMVBR010000310.1 GCA_947165755.1 uncultured Clostridia bacterium | reverse complement strand
TTGGATCAACCGGAAAACGCCCTCGGCAAAAAGGCGCGGTCCGGCTTTGGAATGTGGCTGCTCGTGTGGGGCCTGGGCCTTGCGGGGCAGATCTGCTGGAACATGGAAAACCAGTGGTTCAATACCTTCGTTTACGCCAAAATCGGCAAGGACCCGAGCATTATCACCGGCATGCTGATCTGCTCGGCCGCCGCCACCACCTTCGCCACCTTCTTTTTCGGCACATGGGCGGACCGCACCGGCAAACGGCGCACCTTTATCAGTTGGGGCTACATCCTTTGGGGTATCTTTACCATCGCCTTTGGCCTGACCGAATTTATCAGCAAGGATCTGTACCTGCTGATGGCGATCAGCGTAGTGCTGGCGGATACCATCATGAGCTTTTTCGGCTCCATGGGCAACGACGCGGGCTTCAACACCTGGACCAACGACATTATGACCGATAAAAACCGCGGCGGCATCGGCGCGGCGCTGGCCACGCAGCCGGTGCTGGGCACCATACTGGGCACCGTGGTGGGCGGCATGCTCGTGGGCGAAAACGACAACTATATGCGGCTGTTCATCGTGATGGGCGCGCTGGTGATCGTATTCGGCGTGATCAGCATGGTCACCCTGAACAAAAACGACGACGTTGCGCCGCACAAGGAGGGGCTGGCCCGCAGCTATGAATGGGTCAATTTTCACAACGATGGATCTTTGATCATCATCAGGAAATGGAGCATAGGAGCCTGTATTCTGCTTTCAATCGTAACCGGCGGTATTTTCACAATCTATTGGAAGTACCTTCTGATCAAAAATACAAAAGCAATTCGGCATGATCATTCCAAGTGTACAGGTGAATTGTTGTGTCTGGCTTTTGTTCCGTTTTATCCTCTGTATTGGTGGTATTCCAGAGGTGAAGAGGTCAAACGCGGATTTTCTAAAAACAATCATGAAGCAATCAGTGCGGGCATTCCTTATTTACTATTAAGCCTTTTTGGGCTTGAGATGATCTCAGCAGCACTTTTGCAAAAAGATTTTAACTCCCTCAAAACTGAGGCTATTCTGGATATGAATCAGTCAACCCCTGGAAATATCCAAATCGGCTTCTGGAAGCAGTTTTTCAGCGTGTTCAACTTTAAGCGCTTCTTCGCGCTCAAGGAGCTGGTGCTGGTGCACGTGGCCATCGCCATCTTCTTTATCGGCTTCAACGTATACTTCGCCTACATCGGCAACTACCTGATCTATTACCTCGGCTACTCGCCAGATATGATGGGCATTATCGAGGCGGTGCCGCTGGTGCTGGCCATGCTCACCGCGATCCCCATCGGCATTCTCATCAACAAAAACAAGCACCCCTTTATCTGCATTGCCGCCATTATCATCAACATCATAGGGCTGTTCATTCTGTACCCGATCAAGGCGGCGGACGTGGACCCCGATTCCATTTTCAACCTGCGCATCTGGCTCGGCATTTTCGTTGTGGGCGTGGGCTACGTGGGCATTTTGCAGACCACCAAGGTGTGGGCCAAGCAGCTCTACCCCAGAAACGCCAAGGGGCAGTTTGAGGGCATCTGGATCTTGTTTTTCGTGCTCATCCCCATGATCGGCGGCTCGCTGATCGGGCAGGCCGTGGTGAAGACCAGCGGCGAGACCTTTGTGAACGAGGCCAGCGGGCTGACCGAGTACGTGCCCAACGGCAACGTGTTCCTCGTTGGCGCGGCGGTGATTTTGTTCAGCCTGATACCGATACTGCTCACCATCCGGTACAGAAAAAAGGCGGAAGGATAAATTCCGCCGTTCGCCGTTCGCCGTTTGCCGTTTGCCGTTTGCTGACAGCCGACAACAAAGGGTATCTTCCGCTAAATCCGCAAATCCGTTTTCCGTCCCCGCTGCAGCAGGGACGGTTTTTTTCAACACTGATATTTATACAAATAATATCCCTTATTTTACATTTTTATGCAATTATCCATTGCCTTTTTTGATAATATATGATAATATAAACAATATTCTTAATAACAAGGAGCGTTCTTATGAAGATTTCCGAAGTTGTTGTGTTTATCGTCTATCTGGCGTTCATGCTGGGCATCGGCGTATTCTTCTTTATCAAGGACCGGAACGGCGGCGAAAAGACCTACTTTTTGGGCGGCCGCAAGATGGGCGCGTGGGTGACCGCGCTTTCCGCCGGGGCCTCGGATATGAGCGCATGGGTGCTGATGGGCCTGCCCACGGCGATCTACGCGCTGGGCATGGGGCAGGTATGGATCTCGGTGGGTCTTGCCATCGGCTATACGCTGAGCTGGATCTTTGAGGCGCCCCGCCTGCGCAAATTCTCCATCGTTGCGAACGACAGCATCACCATACCGCAGTTCCTCACCAACCGGTTCTTATCGAAATCGAAGGCGCTGCAGATCGTGTGCGCCGTGGTGTTCCTTTTCGCCTACACCATTTATGCCGCATCCTCCATCAAGGCCTGCGGCACGCTGTTCAACACCGTGATCGGGCTGGACGCGAAGATCGCCATGTATCTGGCGGCCATCATCATTGTGGGCTACACCTTCCTCGGCGGCTTTTCGGCAGTGTGCTGGACGGACTTTTTCCAGGGGCTGCTGATTTTGGGCGCCATGTTCATCGCCCCGATCTTTGCCGTGTTCATGCTGGATCATTCCACGGCGGCCGCCTTCCCCGCGGGCTACTTCAACCCCTTCTCCTCGTGGCAGGATATCGTTTCGGGCCTTGCGTGGGGCCTCGGCTATTTCGGTATGCCGCATATCATCATCCGCTTTATGAGCCTCAAGAGCCAGAAGGATCTGAAGAAGAGCGCCAAGATCGGCGTAACGTGGACGGTGCTGATCCTCTTCTTTGCCGCCCTCATCGGCGTGGTGGGACGGCAGTTCCTCGGCATGGACGAGGCCGTTTCGGGCAATTCCACGGTATTTATCGAGATGGTGCGCAAAATTTTCCCCGGCGTGATCAGCGGCGTTTTGCTTTCGGCGGTGCTTGCCGCCTCCATGAGCACGGCGGACAGCCAGCTCTTGGCCGCCTCCTCCGCCTTTGCCAGCGACGTTTACAAGCCCATTTTCCGCAAAAACAAATCCTCCGATAAGGAGATGCTTTGGGTGGGCCGTATCGTGGTGCTGGCGGTGGCCGGCGTCGCCCTGCTTGTGGCGGCCAGCCCCAATTCCGGCTCCATTATGGATCTCGTTTCCAACGCGTGGGGCATTTTCGGCGCGGCCTTCGGCCCCACCATTCTGCTGTGCCTGTTTTGGAAGCGCTTCAATTTCGCGGGCGCCGTGGCCGGTATCGCCTGCGGCGCGGCGGTGGATATCGCCTGGTTTTATCTGCTCTCCTCCACCGGTGTTTACGAGCTCGCCCCCGGCTTTGCCGCCGGCCTGATCGCCGCCGTGATCGTGACCCTGCTCACCAAAAAGCCCGCCAAAGAGGTTGAGGACCTGTTTGATAAGGCGATGGCGTACGAGGATGAATAAATTGGAATTTATCGCTCGATGCGATAAATTCCAATCATGAATTGCGCCTGTC
>CAMVBR010000309.1 GCA_947165755.1 uncultured Clostridia bacterium | reverse complement strand
TGTTTATGGTGATCTCCAAAACCCTGATCAAAAACCGCGCCATGCAGGGCGGCACCCCGGCCGAGATCCTTGCCGATGTCAACAACCAGCTTTGCGAGGGCAACGACGCGGATATGTTCGTCACCTGCTGGCTGGGCATCTGCGAGCTTTCCACCGGCATCATCACCGCCGCCAGCGCGGGGCACGAATTCCCTGCCATCTGCGGGGCGGACAGGAACTTCCGGCTGCTCAAGGATAAGCACGGCTTTGTGCTCGCGGGCATGGAGGGCGCCCGCTACCGCGATTATGAGATCCGGCTCGAGCGCGGCGGCAGCGTCTTCGTGTATACGGACGGCGTTCCCGAGGCCACGGACGCCGGCAGCGGTATGTTCGGCGCCGAAAGGATGCTGGACGCCCTGAACCGGAACGCGGACCATCACCCCGAGGCCTTTATCGGCGCGGTGGGCGACGCGGTAAGGGAATTCACGGGCGACGCGCCCCAGTTCGACGATATCACCATGGTGGGCATGACCTGGTACGGAAAGAACGGCGCCGAAGCGGAATGACAGAAGCGCGGGAAATTGGAATTTGTCGCTCGATGCGACAAATTCCAAAGTGAAGAGGTAAGAGTGAAGAGTGAAGAGTGAAGAGTGATGGAAGGGCTTCGCCCTTACCCATTATATATAATGCCGGCCGCAGGCCCCTTTCTTCTTCACTATTCACTCTTACTTCTTACCTCAAATTGCAGTTTATCGCTGCGCGATAAACTGCAATTTGAACCCCCCGCACGGCATAAAAAACGGCCCTTCCGGCTTGAAAACCGGAGGGGCTTTTTTCGTTTTGCGTATTGACATTTGCCGCGGGTCAGCGTATAGTTATAACAGTTCGATATATCGAAAAGGATAGATTTGAGATGACGGATAAACAACTGCTTGAGATCTTCAAGGCGCTCTCCAACGAAACGCGCCTGCATATTCTGCAATGGCTGAAAACGCCGGACGAGAACTTCCCGAAAAAGGGCTGCGTGAGCGAGGATGAGGATCCCGCCCTGCAGGGGGCCGTGTGCGTGTGCGCCATCGGCGAAAAGGCGGGCATATCGCAGTCCACCGTTTCGCAGTATCTCGAAACCATGGAGCGCGCCGGTTTGTTGACGCTGGTGCGCCGCGGCAAATGGACCTACTACCGCCGCAACGAGGATACCCTGCGGGCCCTTTCCGCCTGCATCTCAACCCAGCTTTGATCGGAGACGCTTATGAGCAACGCCCTTGCATTGTTTTTAGATTCCTTTCCCAAGATCCTGCTGCCGGGGTTGGCAATGACGATCCCGCTCACGGTGATCTCGTTTACCATCGCCCTCGGCATCGCCATCGTTGTGGCCATGGTGCAGCACGCCAAGCTCCCCGTGCTCACGCAGCTCTGCCGGGCCTATATCTGGATCTTCCGCGGCACCCCGCTGCTGGTGCAGCTCTTCGTGGTGTTCTACGGCCTGCCGAAGGTTGGCGTGCTCATCGAGCCCTTCCCCGCGGCGGTGCTGGTATTTTCGCTCAACGAGGGGGCCTATTCCGCCGAAACGGTGCGCGCCGCCATGGAGGCGGTGCCCGCGGGCCAGTTTGAGGCGGGCCAGTGCGTGGGCATGAGCTATTTTCAGATCATGCGGCGCATCGTGCTGCCCCAGGCCATGCGCACGGCCTTTCCGCCCCTTTCCAATTCGCTGATCGCCATGGTGAAGGATACCAGCCTTGCGGCGAATATCACCGTTACCGAAATGTTCATGGTCACCCAGCGCATCGTGGCGCGCACCTACGAGCCGCTGCTGCTCTACGTTGAGGTGGGTCTCGTATACCTGCTGTTTTCCACCGTGCTCACCTTCGTGCAGCGGCGCGGCGAAAAACGCCTGAACGTATACGTAAAGAAGGAGGTGTGAGCCGTGCTGCTGGAAGCAAAAGGGGTTTGCAAGCGCTTCGGCGAGCTCGAGGTGCTCAAAAACGTGGATCTCGCGGTGAACGCGGGCGACGCGGCCGTGATCGTGGGCCCCAGCGGCGCGGGCAAGACCACGTTCCTCCGGTGCCTGAACTTTCTGGAAACCGCGGACGCGGGCACGCTCAGCTTTGAGGGCGACGCGCGCGATATGCGGAGCATGACGAAAAAGGAGATCCGCGCCTACCGCATGCACACCGCCTTCGTGTTTCAGGGCTTTAACCTGTTCCTGAACAAAACGGCGCTGCATAACGTGACCGAGGGGCTCGTCACCGCCCGCAAGATGCACAAAAAAGAAGCCGAGGCGCGGGGCATGGAGGCGCTCAGGCGCGTGGGCCTCGCCGAAAAGAGCGGGCATTACCCGCACCAGCTCTCGGGCGGGCAGCAGCAGCGGGTGGCCATTGCGCGTGCCATCGCGGCGGAGCCGAAGATCATCTTTTTCGACGAGCCCACCAGCGCGCTGGACCCGGAGCTCACCGGCGAGGTGTTGGGCGTGATGCGGAGCCTCGCCGAGGACGGCATGACCATGCTCATCGTGACCCACGAAATGGAATTTGCCCGTACCGTTTCCAACAAGCTCATTTTTATGGAGGCGGGCGAGGTGGTGGAGGCCGGCGATACGGCAAAGATATTCTCCAACCCCGAAAAAGAGCGTACCGCGGCGTTTCTGCGCCCGTTCAATAAATAAGTGAAAACAAAAAAATATTTTTGGAGGAACCGAAAATGAAAAAAAGAACCCTTGCACTGCTGCTGGCGCTGGTTGCGGCGCTCACCCTTCTGTTTGCCGGCTGCGCCAAGCCCGCCAACGAGCCCGAAGCCCCCGCGGCCGACCTGCTGGCCGCCATCCGCGAAAAGGGCGAGATCACCATTGCCATGGAGGGCACCTGGGCGCCCTGGACCTACCACGACGAAACCGATAAGCTCGTGGGCTTCGACGTGGAGATCGGCGAAAAGCTCGCCGAAAAGCTGGGCGTGAAGGCCAACTTCATCGAGGGCGAATGGGACGGCCTTCTTGCCGGAATAGAGGCCGGCAGATACGATATCATGATCAACGGCGTGGACGTGACCGCCGAGCGTGAGCAGAAATACGATTTTTCCACGCCCTACGCCTATAACCGCACCGCCGTGATCACCCGCGCGGACGACGACCGCATCACGAAAATGGAAGACCTGAAGGATATGAACACCGCCAACACCATTTCCAGCACCTACGCGGAGGTGGCCGATAAATACGGCGCCAACGTCACGGGCGTGGACGACCTGAACCAGACCATGGAGCTGCTGCTCAGCGGCCGCATCGATGCCACCCTGAACGCCGAGGTGACCTTTTACGATTACATGAAGGCCCACCCGGACGCCGGGCTGAAGATCGCCTGCATCGACCCCGAGACCACCAGCGTGGCCATCCCCATGCGCAAGGGCGACGATACCGCCAACCTGCTCAAGGCCGTGAACGACGCGCTGCAGGAGCTGCGCGATTCCGGCGAGCTGAAGGCCCTTTCCGAAAAATACTTCGGCGGCGATATCACGGTCAACGAATGATCAACGGATATAAGCAAAAAA
>CAMVBR010000308.1 GCA_947165755.1 uncultured Clostridia bacterium | reverse complement strand
GATAAGGCGGTGGCGGAAATGATTCCGTATAACCCGGCGAAGGGCTGCAGACTGCCAAAAGCCGAGTACGTGGAAATGAAGACGCTGCCGTTAGACAAAATCGCCGCCTTCTTCGCGGAAGTAAAGAACAGCGGCGTGTATGAGATGTATCTGCCGGAAATCGCCACGGGTCTGCGGCAGCACGATCCGCTTTCTTTGCAATCGGACTTCGTAAGTATCAATGCTGATCAGCGCAGCCGTCGGCAGAAGCCGCAGCGGTCGGTTCAGCAAAAGAACGCCTTCAGAAAATCGCTGAGCGGACCGTTGTATTCCGCCTCACAGAGAAAGCTATAGGTCATCTGGTCGCCATTGGCGTAGTAGATGCGCGTTTTTCCCTCGAACTCGCAAAGATCCAGATCGCTGCAATTGATGTTCAGACCGGTTTCGAGGAGGTCGAGATCCTCCGGCGACAAGGTACAGCCGGGTTTGACGCGCCTGTCATCGTCCCCGTACATCATAATGGGATTATGGAATCCCACTTCCCAGTCCAGAAAGTTTTTCGTGCGGTAGATATAGGGCGCGTATCGCTGGCAGGGCAGGGCTTCCAGACAGATCATATAATAAAAGCCGTCGGTATAGCGCAGCGCCGGGCAGGCGTTATAGCGGTTCGGCGTATAAGCGTATGCATCCGGCAGCATCTCCCAGTGAAACAGGTCGGAGGAACGGGCAAAAAAGCTTGTGAAGGGCTGACCGACGGCGGAGTTTTTGTTCTCCTCTCCGGGATTGGCGCTGGCCTCGATCGCCATACGGTAGCCGTCATCGCCGCGGCAGACGGAGGTATTCCACAGCCGTTTGTCCGGGCAGTGGAGGATCTCCACGGTTTCCCACCGGGCAAGATCCGAAGAATAAAACATCCGGACCGTGTGGCCGCCGCGGGGATCGTGCCAGGCGGCAGCGTCCTCCGACTGATACATTGTAAGAGGTTTGTCGTCAAAGCGGGACGTGGCAAACACATAGAGAACCCCGTCTTCGGCAAACGCGGAGGCAAAATAGCAGTTTTCACCGAACGGCGCAGTGACGGCGCCGGTTTTTTCGCTTCGTACCCGAATATACTGCACGGGACAGACAGCATCGGGTTCCCTGCTTTCCACAAGATACAATTCGTTGTTCCATACAACAGGGGTCTGTTCCATGCCGCGGCCAACCGCGCCGCATTTTTTGATAACCGGGGCTTTCCCGGTGCGTTGCCCGATGTGATAAAAATGTTCTGTCATTATGCAATCTCCTTCGGTAATAACAGCGCCATGGAAAAGGGCGGCAGCGGGGGAAGAAGAAACCGCGTCATCTTGCCGTCCGTTCCCGCGGCGGGAAGCCGCTGCCTGTTACAGTCTTCGCCGATATAATCGATCTCGGATCGGTTTCCCGCGTACAGAACCGCAACGTCGTTCAGACAGTCAAGGTTCGGATTGAAAAGGATCACGGCGTTCCCCTGCGGCGTCTGCCGCGCAAAGGAACGCAGGCGGACGCAGCTTTCCGGCAGAAACGGCAGGCGGTCGTCCGAAAGCAGCCGAAAGAGCCGTTTCATCTGCGCGGCCTTAAACGGATCGCCCATGTCCGCCGCCGCGTAGTGGGAAGAAACGCAGATCTTTCCGCCCAGCTTGTTTTGATACAGGCCGAGGGCGCAGCCGGCAGCGATTTTGCCGTGGAAATCCGTAAGATACGAAAGCGGCTTGGCTCCATCCGTCGGCAGCAGCGCAGCGGATTCCCCTTTCACGAAGACCTGCGGACAGTGCCGCGCCCTGCCCGCAAAGCCGCGGTTGAGCGGATGATCCGTATAGACCTCAAGATGGTCCTCCCGGAAACGCTCGCCCACAGAAAAGCCTGTCAGCTCCGCGTACCCCATTTCGTTGAGCGTTTGCAGCGCCCCGGCGTCCATATAAACGCCGGCGGAGAGCAGTTTCAGCAGTTCTTCCTCCGTATATGCGCGCGGCGCGGTCCCTGTGAGCAGGTAAGCGGCGGCAGTGCGGAAATCAAAGCTTTCGGGTAATCCCAGCGTATATACCGCGTTCCAATGCTCTGCAAAGCTGCCGCCCCAGCCGTGCAGGAAGCTGCCGGAAACAGCAGCCTGCGCACGCGGATGCCAGCCGTCATAGACGCCCACCGTCGGCGTCCGTCCCGCCAGATCGGAAAGCAGTTTTTCAAACGGAAAGACGCTTCTGACGGCGGTAAAGTGACCCCGCATCACGTCCGGATTTTCAATATAAGGCGCGGACGGCAGGATGTTAAACGCCGCCCCCGTACATCCCGCGGAAACATACAGCAGCGCTTCAAGCGCCGTGGAACGGGGACTTTTCTGCAGCAGCCGGTAAGGGAAATTTTCGATTTCGGATTGCACGACCGTCACGTTTTCCGGCAGCCCGGCGCACTGCCGCCCGATCTGCCCCGCTTTTTCGATCTGCGAAAGAAACGGTTGGTCCGTATATGCGCCGCCGCCCGGCCGCCATAGGATCTCATAACGGCCGCCGTCCGAAAGCGCATCTGCCCAGAGCGGGAAATCATAGCCCTCAAAATAACGCTCTCCCGTCATCAGCCCAAGTGTGATCCCGTCATCGCACGCGTTGACCGTACGGCGGATCATCCGAAGCAGGTCGGCGATCTTCCGGCTTTGGTGCCGCAGCCAGGCCTTCCGGAGTTGGGCGTTTTCCGGCGCTTCCAGCGCTGTTTTCAACGCTTCTCTTGAAAAATGCCGGTGATATTCTTTATTGAAGCGCGAAATGCAGCCGTCGCAAAAGCAGCCGTTGCCGATGGGGATATGCCCGTAACGGATATCGTCGTCGATCCAGATAAAATCCGGCTTCGCTTCGCAGCACATCCGATACAGGGGCGCGACGTATTCCTCCTGATACGCCTCATCCCCAGGGCAAAAGGACGCTTCACACGCTTCGCCGTCGATATTCGTCATATGCCGCCAGGGGCCGCTGAGCGCTTCGTCCATGCGTTCCGGGTGGTGGCCGATGGTGGAAAGCATGTTGATCCCGCAGGAAAACCCCGCCGCCTTCGCGCGTTCGATCCGATCCCGCAAAATGGAAAAATGCGTTTTTGCCGTCCGGAGCGGCAGCGGCGGATGAAAGTCGGAGCTGAAAAAAGCGATCTGCTGCACACAGTCTTTATAATCGATCAGCAAAGAAAGCAGATCGTTGAAGGCGTCGTCGTCGATCCAATTGGGGACCGATACACGCACGGAATTGTAGATTTTATTCATCGTGCCACCTGAATTTCATTTTATTGCTCCACCAATTTAATCTTGAATTGTTTATGCGCCGAATCAACGGCGAAAGACAAGGAAGAAACCGCAAGGCAGGCTAACGCCTGTCGAGGATTTTTGACGCCGTATTTCGGCGTTGAGGCAAGCAGAAATATTCAAGTATTAATTGGGGGAGCAATATCTTTCGATCATCATTTCGGCAAACGCGGTGAACCGAGGCAAGCCCGCCCGCATTCCTTCATATTCCGGTTTTCCGGCGCTTTTTCGGGCGGACAGAAGAGCAGTTCTTCCT
>CAMVBR010000307.1 GCA_947165755.1 uncultured Clostridia bacterium | reverse complement strand
AAGGTTGGGTTTCGATGCGAACGGCAAACGGCGAACGGCGAACGGCTGTCGCGCCATTGGCGCGACAAACTGCAATTTCCGTTTCTGACGAAAGGAGAGATTTATATGACCAACATCCTTCACGGCACCGACTGGTGGACGGACTGCGACGACGTGGCCGCGCTGCGCATCCTCTGCCGCGCCCACAAAGCGGGAGAAATCAACCTTTTGGGCGTCGGCATCGATTCCGTTATGGAATATTCCGCACCCAGCGTGAGCGCTTTTATGGAAAACGAAGGGGTGAACGTACCCATCGGCGTGGACAAGCGCGCGGTACGCGAGGGCAAAAACTGCCGATACCAACATCTTTTGGCGGGTTTTCCCCACAGCGTAAAAACCAACGACGAATGCGAGGACGCATGGCGGCTGTACCGCAAAACCCTCGCCGCCCTTCCCGGCAAGGCGCAGATCACCGAGGTGGGCTTTCCGCAGATCATCATGCAGCTCATGCAAAGCGGGCCGGACGAGTTTTCGCCGCTGACAGGGCTGGAGCTGGTAAAAGAAAAGGTGGAGCGCATCTGGCTCATGGCGGGCCGGTTCGACCGGTCGCCGGGGCGGGAGTACAACCTGGCGGAATATCCGGAATGCCGCGAAGCGGGGCACTACATCTGCGAAAACAGCCCCGTGCCGCTGATCTTTCTGGGCTTCGAGGTGGGCATGGACGTGATCACCGGCGGGCCTCTGCCCGAGGACGACCTGCTGAAGCGGGCCTTCATCGCCCACGGCTCCGGCAATGGACGCGCCTCGTGGGACCCGATGCTGGTTGAGGCCGCCGTTATGCAGGACTTCGCAGCCGCCGGCTACACCGCCGTTTACGGAAAAGTGCGCGTGGACGAAGCGACCGGCGAAAATACCTTTACCGAGGGCGAGGGAAACCATTGCTACCTTGTAAAAACACAGCCGAATGCTTTTTACGCGGACAGGATCAATAAAAAGCTGCGGTAACAATTACGAATTACGCATTTTCACAAAGCGTTCATTTCCGTTTGACCGCAAAAAAACCGCCTCGCGGCGGTTTTTTTTGTTTGCATATTCATACCGTAACCGAGTTGCCGATCCACATATCCTCCCACTTGTGCCCGGCGATCACCTCGAGGCGTTTCTTTTCCTCCTCGGTGATGGTCACCTCGCCGGTTTCATGCTTCTCTTTGATCACGCGCTGCATTTCCTCGTGATCGTGCTTGGTCATGGTGAATTTACGCACAAGGATATAGGTGAGCACGCCGAAAACGATGGGCAGATAGGTAAAGATCAGGCGGATGCCGAAGATCGTGCGGGGCGTCTGCTCCGCCACGGTCTTCTTTTTCACGTCGTACAGGAACACGTCCTGCAGCGTGTGGGCGAGCGCGCCGTTCATGAAGGAGCTTATGGTTTTTGCCACGAAGGAGCGGAAGGTGGAGATCACGCCCTCGCGCCGCCGCCCGGTGATCATCTCGTCCACGTCGGTCACGTCCGGCTGAATGGTTTCCAGCACGAAGCCGGGGCCGGAGAAGCCGAAGTTATAAAGCACCGTGGCAAGGAACAGGAGGATGGACGGGGTGCTTTCGCCAACGAAGGCGTAAAGCCCGAGGCCCGCCACCATAATGGGCGTGAACAGGGTGCCGGAGATCCGCTTGCCCTTATAGCGGTTGAGGAAATAGTTGACCGGCGAGCCCATAAATTCCGATACGCCGGCAATGATGTTGAGCGTGTTGAAATGCTTATACTTGTTCGCCACGCTGATCATGAAATACTGGTCCGCGTAGGAATAGAAGCTGTGCACGAACGAATTGCACATGGCGATCAGGAAATACTGCCGGAAGGCGCGGTTGGAGAAAACCAGGCCGTATTCATGGAAGAGATACTTCCAATCCACCGGCGCAACCCGCAGGTTCCGTGAATCCGGCTCGGGGCAGGTAAAGAAGCTGAGCACCGTAGGCCAGAAGAACCATACCGAAAGCACGATGCCGCAAAACAGATATTTCGTACGGTCCGCGGGCGAGGGATCGGGCATATTGAAGCCGCCGAGCATCAGCCCCATGAAGATGAACGACGAGACCTGCCCTACCGAGTTCATCATATATTCCACGATCTTATACTGCGTCCGGCGGAAATACTGCGGCTCAATGGTGGGCAGCATCGCGTGGTGCGGAATGCTCATCATGGTGTAGGACGTGGAATAGAGGATCGACGTGATCAGGTACCAAAGGAACGTAAGGTTTTCGTTCCCCAGCCCCGAAATGCCGAAGGAGCACCACTTCATCACGTAGGCGAACAAAAACGGGAACGCGCCGATCAGCACGTAGATGCGGTGCTTGCCCCAGCGTGTGCGGGTACGGTCGGTAATGAGGCCCATCGCCACGTCCGAGATCGCGTCCACAACGCCGCCGATCATGCCGAGCCTGCCCGATACGGTAAGCGGAAGCTGCTCTACAAAGCTCATATACTGCTGGTGGTACATGCCTATGGGGTAGCCCGCGCCGCCCAGCGTGATGTTGGCGCAGGTGTAGGCGGCCATGGGCTTGATAAAGCTTTTTACGTCCCCCTCGATACCGGCCGCGTCTTTGATCTTTTCCAATACCGTCATGTTCGTTCACCTCTTTGGATTTTTGAAAAAATATAAATCTTCCGGCGAAGAAATGAATAAATATACAACAATTTTAACATAAGTAATATATACTGTCAAGTGAAAAAAAATCCTTGCATTGATTTCAATGGTATGCTATAATGACTGTGTTTATGACTTGAAATAAACAGTCCCGGCAGATACACACAAAACAGGAGGTTATCAACTTGAAACTTTACAACGCGCAGAACATTCGCAACGTTGTGATCGCCGGCCATGGCGGCAGAGGCAAAACAACGCTTGCAGAGGCCATGCTCTACACCGCGGGTGTGACTACCCGTTTCGGCAAGGTAGCGGACGGCAATACCGTGCTGGACTACGACCCCGAGGAAAAGCGCCGCCACAATTCCGTGGCTTCCGCCGTGTGCCCCGTGGAATGGAACAACACCAAAGTGAATATTATCGACACGCCCGGTCTTTTCGACTTTGAAACCGGCATGGCGGAGGGCATCCGCGCCGCCGAGACCGCGCTGATCGTTCTGGCCGCCGGCTCCGGTGTGGACGTGGGCGCCGAAAAGGCCGTGAAGGCCGCCGCCGCCAGAGGCATGGCAAAATTCGTGATCGTGACCCGCTGCGACGCGGAGAACTCCGATTTCTATAAAACGCTGGACGCCCTCAAAGAGGAATACGGCTCCGCCGTGTGCCCCGTTGTGGTGCCCTACATGGAAGGCGGCAAGGTGAAGAGCTACGTCAACTTCCTGCAGGCCAAGGCCTTTACTTATGCGAACGGCAAGGCCTCAGACGGCCCCGTGCCCACCGACGCGAAGGTGAACGCCCTGCACGATGAATTCACCGAGGCCGTGGCCGGCACCGACGAAGACCTGATGATGAAATTCTGCGACGGCGAAGAGCTCACCCACGACGAGATCGTGAACGCCCTTTCCGCCGGTGTG
>CAMVBR010000306.1 GCA_947165755.1 uncultured Clostridia bacterium | reverse complement strand
TTGTTGTCCACGGCCACGTCCCGGGCGGGCGCGTCGTTGTAGGTCAGGTCCCCCGTGCGCACCAGAGCGCCGTTTTCGTCGAAAATGCCCATTTCACCTGTGGAATAGATAACAAACGTATGACCGTTCCATAGCTTTGCGGTATCGCAGGAAACGTAGTCCCCCAGCTGCTTTGCGATGGGGGTGTAAGCGGCGCCGAATTTGGTGAGCAGATAGGCGCTTTTGGTGACCGTGGCGATGGATCTCGTTTCAATATCGAAGCTGTAGAAGGAGACCTTTACCGAGCCGTTATCCATATTTTCCTTCAGCACGAACAAGATGCCGGAGGGGAAGGAGAGAAGATCCACTATATCAAGACTGACGATTTTCAGCATGCTTTCACCTGTTCTCTCTGTTTTTTATTTTGTACGACAGCGTCATCAGCGAGTCGCTGAGATGCACGTTCTCCACGTTCGCCGCCGGGTATTTCGCGTGTATATCGTAGTGTGAAAAATTCCAGAAGCTCTCTATGCCCAGCAGCACGAGCTCGTCCACCACCTCGGGCGCCTGATTCTGGGGCAGACACAGGATCGCCATATCCGGCCGGTGCTCGGCGCAGAATTCGGCGATCTGGCTGTTGGGGCGGATCGGGATGCCCTTGATCTTGAGCCCTTCCAGATTCTTATCGCAGTCGAAGATGGCGGAAAGACGAAAGCCCATTTCGGCAAAGTTCATCTGCCGCGCCACGGCGCGCCCCATATTGCCCGCGCCGATCAGGATGGCCTGCTTCAGGGTGCTCAGCCCGAGAATGGAGGCCATTTCGTTTTTAAGCTGCTCCACGTTGTAGCCGTAGCCCTGCTGGCCGAAGCCGCCGAAGCAGTTGAAATCCTGCCGGATCTGCGAGGCGGTAAAACCCATGCGCTTCGAGAGCTCGCCCGAGGAGATGCGCACGATGCCGTCGTTTTGCAGCTCGCATAAAAAACGGTAATATCTCGGCAGCCTGCCGATCACGGAGGCGGAGATCTCATTTGCCGCTTTCATTGTTCTGCCCCGTCCATGATATCATATAAGGTTTTCTTTACGAATTCGCCGAATGCGGTGCAGGTGCAGCCGTCGCTGCGGCCCGTGATCTTATATTCGTCGCTGGCCATGCAGATATCCAGCGCTTTGTCCAGCGCGCGGCTCTCTTTGACGTAGCCGATGTGCGAGAGCAGCATGGCGGAGGCCCGCAGCATGGAGCAGGGGTCGGCATACTGCCCGCGGCCCTCCTCCACCATACGGGGAGCGGAGCCGTGAATGGCCTCGAACATGGCGTATTTCTTGCCGATGTTGGCGCTGCCCGCGGTGCCAACGCCGCCCTGGAACTCGGCGGCCTCGTCGGTGATGATGTCGCCGTAGAGGTTCGGCAGCACGAACACCTTGAAATCCCTGCGGCGCTTGGGGTCGATCAGCTTTGCGGTGGTGATATCGATATACCATTCGTCGGTGGTGATCTCGGGGTATTCCTTGCCGATCTCCTTGCACAGGTTCAAAAACTTGCCGTCGGTGGTTTTGATCACGTTCGCCTTCTGAATGATGGAAACGCGGTCCTTCCCGTTGGCGCGGGCATAGTTGTAGGCCAGCCGCGCGATGCGCCGGGTGCCCTCGGTGGTGGTCACCACGAAATCGAAGGCCAGGTCGTCGGTCACGTTCACGCCGTCGCTGCCCACAGCGTAGGCGCCTTCGGTATTCTCGCGGAAGAAGGTCCAATCGATGCCCTCTTCGGGAATGCGCACGGGGCGCACGTTTGCAAACAGATCCAGCGCCTTGCGCATGGCCACGTTGGCGCTTTCAATATTGGGGCGGCCGTCGCCTGCCTGCGGGGTGGTGGTGGGCCCCTTGAGGATCACGTGGCAGCTCTTGAGCGCGGCAAGCACGTCGTCGGGAATGGGCTGCATGTGCGCGATGCGGTTCTCGATGGTGAGGCCGTCGATCTGTTTGAATTCGATCCTGCCTTTGGCGACGTCGTCCTTCAGCAGATAGGCCAGCACGTCGGCGGATTGAGCGGTAATGATCGGGCCGATGCCGTCGCCGCCGCAAACGCCGATCACGATCTTATCGAGCTTTGCGTAATCTATAAAATCCCCCTGGGATTTGATGGCTTCGTTTCTTTCCAGCTGCCGGGAGAGCAGAGCCTTGAAATGCTCCGCCGCCGCGGCGATCTCTTTCTCGTACATAACGTTCGATCTCCTGTATCAATAGATTATTCTTTATTCTGTGCAGTGTAATTCAGCTTGCCGCCCGCCAGCAGAATGCCGATCTCGCGGTCGGAAAAGTCGGTGTTCAGCAGGTATTCTTTCCCGGTGGTTCTATCGATCAGCTTCGCCTTCGCGCCGGTTTTCACGCTCTCGCGGATATCCGCAAGCTCGATCTCGTCGCCCTGCCCGATCTCGTCGTAATCGGCGGGGGCAACAAAGGTGAGCGGCAGAATGCCGGAATTGATGAGGTTCGCTTTGTGCATTCTGGCGAAGGATTTTGCCGCAACGGCCCTTACGCCGAGATACAGCGGCACCAGCGCCGCGTGCTCGCGCGAGGAGCCCTGCCCGTAGTTCGCGCCGCCAACGATCACGCCGCCGCCCGCCTTTTTCGCGCGCTCGGGGAAGGTTTTATCGCATACGCCGAAGCAGAACTGCGAAAGATAGGGCACGTTGGAGCGGTAGGGAAGGATCTTGGCGCCGGCGGGCATGATGTGGTCGGTGGTGATGTTGTCGCCCACCTTCAGCAGCACCTCGGCGCGGATCGTTTCCTCCAACGGTTTGCCCGTGGGCACAGCCTTGATGTTGGGGCCGTAAAGCACTTCTTTTCCGGCGGCCTCTTCGGGCGTGTAGGGCAGAAGCACCATATTGTCGTTGATCAGGAAACGCTCGGGCATGCGGATCTCGGGCATATCGCCCAGCGTTCTCGGGTCGGTCAGCACGCCCGCCACGGCGGAAGCCGCAGCCGTTTCGGGGCTCACGAGGTAGATGCCCGCGTCGGCTGTGCCGGAGCGGCCTTCAAAGTTGCGGTTGAAGGTGCGCAGCGAAATGCCTCCCGAATTGGGGGATTGGCCCATGCCGATGCAGGGGCCGCAGGCGCTTTCCAGAATGCGGGCGCCCGCGTCGATCATATCGGCCAGCGCGCCGTTCTTGGCAAGCATATTCAGCACCTGCTTGGAGCCGGGCGCGATGGAAAGGCTCACGTTCGGGGCTACGGTTTTGCCCTTGAGAATTGCAGCCACCTTGAGCATATCGTAGAGTGAGGAGTTGGTGCAGGAGCCGATGCACACCTGATCGATCTTGATGGGGCCGATCTCCTCCACGGTTTTCACCTTATCGGGCATGTGGGGCATGGCTGCGTTGGGCTTGAGGGCGGAAAGATCGATATTTATCTCTTCGTCGTAAACCGCGTCGTCGTCCGCCGAAAGCTCCACGTAGGCCTCCTCGCGGCCCTGCGCCTTCAGAAACGCGCGGGTGATCTCATCGGAGGGGAAGATGGAGGTGGTGGCGCCCAGCTCCGCGCCCATGTTGGTGATGGTGGCGCGCTC
>CAMVBR010000305.1 GCA_947165755.1 uncultured Clostridia bacterium | reverse complement strand
AGCCGTGCTGAAACTCCTCCAGGACACCTGCCGCCGAAATGGTATGACCGTGGTCTGCGGTAACGATAAACAGGCCGTCTTCCAACAGGCCGTTGCGTACAAGCGCATCGTAAATTCTGCCGATATAGCCGTCCGCCGTATGGATCGCGTCAAAGTACTCCTGCGAGGCGCTGCCGTGGGCATGGCCTGCCGCGTCTACAAGATCGATCTGCGTAAAGAATACGGCGGGCTGATTGCCTGCGTCAAAGTATGCGCAGATATCGTCCGTGAGGGCGTTGTCGTCGCTGTTCTGATGCTCGGTGACGCCGATATCGGTTTCGATCATACCGAAATTCACGTTGTTCCAGTTCACAAAGGATGCAAGCTCGGCTTCGGGCATTGCGGCGCGCGCCACGCCGAACACGGTGGGGTATTTGGTGGAGCTGTCGCGCTGCTCTTCACCGGAGTTGCCGTTGTGGATCTTATGCTTGAAATAAGATACACCGGTGAGCATGGAGGCCCAGTTGGGGCCGCTGTCGGTAGGCACTTCGGTACGCACGTCGTATTTCACGGCGCCGTTTGCAAAGATGCGGTCAAAATTCGGCGTGTCGGCGTCTTTGAAGAACTTGCCTGCGCCGTCGATACCGATAATAAACACATGCTTATACGCGCCGAAGGATGGGCTGTCGCTTAGTTTGGTCAGTCCTGGAAATTGAATGGCAAAGGCAGGGATCACGCAGCAAACCGCAAGCAGCGCTGCAAGAACAACGGACACAGTTTTTTTCATTTCGGATTCACTCGCTTTCGATTATACGGTTTCGTTTCCGGTGTTTTCGTTTACACTGTCAACGTAATCGGAAACCATCTTGCTTCTACGCTCGGAGAGCTCATAGTACATCTGGGCGCGTTTTTTCTTGTTGATGGGCCAAAGCATCTTCGGCACGATACCGAGTATACTGGTGAGGAACGGGATCACGGTGGAAAGCGCAAACAGCCAAAACTTGGTTTTCTCGCTCTGGGTGCCGATCTTCAGACCCTGCACGTAGCCCACCTTTTTCATAACGAAATTGTTGATGGTGCCCATGAATATACCCTGCAGCTTGGCGACAAGGCTCTTGGCGACGCCGGTGGCCTCGTTCCACAGATCGGCGTTGATTACCTTGTTTACGCCGAACAGAAGCTTGCCGAAGAATTCCGTAAAGCCGTAACCAATGAGCATGGGCTTGAGTTTGAGATAGTTTTTGTTGATCATACCAAGACCGAAGAAACCGAGAGTGACCATATCGCCGTAGAAATCGGAACCCACCCAAAGGAATTTGGAAGAGAAGCGTTTTCTGAGAGGCGCAACGAATGCGTAACTGATACTGCCCACCGGGGCGGAAATGGCGCTGACCAAAGCTTTGGCGGTGTTGATCATACTGGCGCCGCCGAATACGTCGATCCAGTAGTTATCCTGGCTGGTACCCACGCCGAAGCCCGCAAGGAAATCGGAAAGGGTCATCAGCAGCACAGGGTAGTTTGTAACAATTGCCTTGAAACCGGCTTTCAGATCAGGCCTCTCCAGCGACTGGGGCACACGCTCGTCGCTCTGCAGGAAGAACCAGAAGGTAAAGGCGGAGGAGATCATTGCGCAGCTAACGCCCATGCCCATAAAGATGGAGCGCATTTTGATCTGCCATTTGCCGGTGGATACCATATCGTACATAAAGCCGAAAATGTACCGCGGCATATCCTCGCCCATGTAGCCGGTGAGCAGCTCCGCCAGGGTGATCAGCCGCACCCGTTCGTTTGGGTTGGGCGTGATGGTACTCATGTATCCGGCCTTGGCGATGCCGGTGAAGGTACCGGCCGTTTCGGTGATGACGCCGAAGACAAAGTGGAATATCAGTTTCGGGATGTAGGTGCCCGCCGTGTTCGGGAAGAAATAGGGCTCGAACCACCACAGCAGGCCGATGAAGCTCAGGGGGATCTGCATCATCACCAGGTAGGGGCGGAATTTGCCGATCCGGGTACGGGTGTTGTCCACCACCGCGGAGATGAAGATATCGTTGATGACGTCCCACACGCCGGTGAACAGGCCGACGATGGCCTGGATGCCGAAGTCGATCTTGACCACGTCCCAGATGAACCGGCCGGAATACCCGCTGATGTTGAACGTATTGGACCAGTCGTTGAACAGGTACGCGACGGTCTCCTTGGTGCCCACGTAGTTATAGCTCCGGAAGACGTTGCCGCTCTCGTTTTTCTCCTGCAGCGCAGCGCCGGTCTTTTTGTCCTCAGCCATTGTTTGCCGCCTCCGTTCCTTGTGTGATGGTTACCGGGATCTCCGCAGAATAGGTATGGCCGCCGCAGTTCATGGTAACGGATACCGTAACGGGCGCATCCGTCGCCTTCAGCGCGGTAACATAAAGCTCTTTGTTATCGATCTCCACAGAAAGCGCATCGGGGTCGGAGATCTCGCAATACAGCTCGTATTCCTCTTCCTGACGGCTCTCGGCGGCTTCGTTGACCGGCACGCGGATATCCGAGGGAAGGGGCAGAGTGCTGCCGACAGCCAATGTGAAGCTATCCTCATAGAAACGCACGCCCGCGGTCGCCTTTTCCAGATCCGTAACGTATACGATCAGATCGTCTTTATAGATCTTGCCTTCATAATTCAAACTGGCTGTTACCTTAACGCCGGCGGAAGCGGAAGTTTCGTTCGTTTTCAGCACCGTCATTGTGCCCTCTTCGTCGATCTCCAGCGTTTCGGGGTCGGAGACCTGATACTCTACCGTAAAATCCTCGCCCTGTACGGCCGCGCCGTTTACACGGATATCCAGCGGCAGAGTGGTGATATCATCCGGGCGCTGCTCCAGATAATCCTCGGTAAAGCGCAGGCCGTACCACATAAAGCTGACGCGCTCGGTCGCCTGATAAGGCAGCGTGACACAGGCGGTCTTTGTGCCCTGATCCTCCAGAAGCGCCGCGTAATCATCCGTAAGCGTGATATCGGCTTTGATCATATAACTGCGGGAAACGTCCGCGCTCATCATGCGGTTTTCAAGGCGGTCGATGCAAAAACGGATCTCAACGCCCGTAACCTCCGGCGTGATGCTGTTAACAGTAACCGCCTCTTTGAGCTGATCGCAGATCCCCTTATACACGCTGCCGCTGCGGATATCGTCCGCGTTTTCATAGGCGGGGTCGATCTTGAAAACGATCTCATAGGTATCGGAAACGTACTCGCCCTTGCGGTTGAACAGCGCGGCGGGATCATAAACGTATTCAAGGATATCGGATTCCTTCAGATCGATCACCGGCAGATCCTCGGCTTTTTCTTCCGACATCCTTACGCCGGAGACGTTGGGATACATCGATTGGATGCTGCCCGCGGCGCCGTCGCGGATCATGGAGATCAGCCCGTTATCGGTCTCGCTGAAGGGAAGCGTCATATCGCCGCCGAGATTTACGTCCGTGTGCCAGCTGCCCTCAACGTTTTCGGCGTGCAGCGCTTCGTTATAAAGCGCCATGGCGTATTCATAAGCGTCGTGCAGGTTATCGGGCAGTTCGATTTTGGAGGGCGTCTGCTGCGGGAGCTTGGGC
>CAMVBR010000304.1 GCA_947165755.1 uncultured Clostridia bacterium | reverse complement strand
ATGATGAGCTGTACGCAATGGCGGAAACGGAAGCCTTCGCGGATGGGTTCAGCCTTGGGCTGCGGTTGGGGATTGAAGGATACGACAGAGGAACAGAATGCGGAAGGGATATGGTGAAGTAATGTCCATACTGGAAGACCTGTGGTTTGATAATCTGGTGGTTCAGGACGCTGAGATTCGGAAGGGCTCCGAACAGGAAAAAGCGCTGGCGGCGTCCGTCAGATGCGAGGATGCCTTTCGGGAAACACTGACGGAAAAACAAAAAGAGCAATTCGAACTCTGCGGCGAACGCAGGAACGAACTGCTCACGGTGTTTGAAAAAGAAGCCTTCATCCGCGGCTTCAGGCTCGGCGCACGGATGGCTGCGGAGGTGCTTTCAGATGATTGATCTCCAAAAATACTTGCCCATCATTTTGCGATTTGAGGAGCTTTTATTTCGCGGACTGGAAAAGTACTGGCCGAAGAAATAAAAATCGATTGTATGGGCTTCCGGTCAGCAAATACTCTTAAATACTTGAATCAGTGTCCCATGCGTTGTACTCAGATCTAAAACACGACATTTATTTTTTCTGCAGGTATTGACAGCGCCTTTTTTTCTGCTATACTGATCTTGGAAGAGGGAGAACATTTGTTCTGTTTCTTTTCTTCCATGCCGTCAGATTCGTTCCTTGACAACAGAATATCTGAAGAATTACCCTACGGGAACGCCGCCGGAAAATTTTTTTCTCGGCGGTATTATCTCGCGGGATTGATTCATCAAACGAAAAAGAAATCTGAAGGACCGGGACGGATTGCTGACGAGCTTCATTTTAATACAGTAGGAACTTATGAAACAATCTGTCTACAGGTCCTATGAAGAGCTTCCGCTCTTTCTCAGCGCGGAGAACGTCGCAAAAGTGTTGGGGATATCCATCTCCGGCGCTTATGAATTGATGCACGAAAAATCGTTTCCCGTGCTACAGATCGGACACAGAAAAGTGATTCCGAAAGAACAATTCCGCACGTGGGTCGAACAATCGATCGGGGGCGGCGTCGTATGATTTTCTCAATGGATCGAAACGAAAAACGTTCAGCCGGACACTTCTTTCCGCTGCCGAACGAGGTGTTTCATCTCGGATTGACCGCGGAGGAAATCGCCACCTATGCGTATCTTTTGTACTGCGAGAACCGAAAAACCTTTCAATGCTTCCCGAGTTATTCCACCATCGGGAACGCGATCGGTTAATCCAGAAACTCGGTAAAGAAATACGTGGACGGTCTGCGGGACAAAGGTCTGATCAAAACGGAACCTACGAAGAAAACCGCGAAGGACGGCGCCGTGCTCAACGGCAATCTTCTCTATACGATTCTCCCGATACAGAACGCGATCGACGTGTACAATGAAACACAAATGTATCTTGCAAAAATCGAATTTGAACGGCAAAAGGTCCGGCAGCTTGCGAAAAAACGCGGCGTAAATATCAAAGCCGGATAATGAAAAGCAGGGCCGTATCTGTGCAAAGCGGATACGGTTCTGTATCACAAAAAAGCGACTGGCAGTTTCACCGTAAATCCCGGAAACAGCAACAGACGAATCGAGAGCAGGAGAAAGGCGCGGGGTTGCTGAAGCGCCCCGCGCCGGATCACAGCGCCCGGCAACGCCGACCGCACAAGGGGTTTGAGCGTTTTGTGCTGCCGGTAAAAAATGGGGTTGCGGTTTTTTCTTTTCGAAAATTCAGGGGTTGCAAACGGTTGCTTTGGCTGAATCAAGCGGTTTTCAGAGGGGTTGCCGCGCAGATTATAACCTGCGCTATTACCGGCGCGTCGTAAAATCTGCCCGTATAAACAAAGAAATAGGCGGAAGGTTTATACGCCGAAAAACCACACATATTGTGGGATTTTTTATGAAATAATAACAACTGTTTTTCGTATATGAGCATGCCCGGAAGCCGTTGATACGTCTATCATTGCAGCCCTTTCAATCATCGAAAAAAAAAGAGGTTAGGGTCAAGAATGTTTACCCTAACCTACTGACACAAAAACTATACATTTTATTGAATATTGATTCCCGGTTTTCTGATGAGCGCATTCCCGAAGACCGTTGACTTTACAACAAAAAAAAGACGGCAACCAAGAGCTGAATGTTCATGCCTTCATAGCTACGCCCGAAGCGAACCTTGATATGTCGTCTGACAATAATGTAACACAAATAATACCGGAAATCAAGGAAGAAATATCACAAAAAATGGTTCGTATAAACAAAGAATAAGGCAAAAGGGTTATACGCAAAAATCCGCATAATTTGTGTCTTCACATGGAATAAATAAACACCTTTTTTACGGATGCGCATATTTCCGGAAACCGTTGCTGTACTTGACTTGGCGGCCATTCCGGATAAGCCGAAAAAGAGGTTAGGGTCAAAATTGTTGACCCTAACCACACCGACACATAACAACAGGTTATGGTCAACGTTCTTTTCTGAAAAAAAGTATGGATATATCCAAACGGTTGTGGTATTGTGTGTTGCTGAAGAAGGGAGTGAAAAAACAAAATGGCACAGAGAAAACTGCTGACGAACGGCAACGCGTTCAGGCGGACCGACGACCGTTGGTGCGGCGTGGTCTGGTATCAGGACGAGCAGGAACAGCGAAAAAGAAAGAGCTTCTCCGGGACGACCAAAGCGGAAGTCAACAAGAAAATGACCGAATACATCAGCAACTTCGATAAAGAAGTTCTGAATACCGTGGTGGCGCGAAAGACGCTGGAGGAAGGTCTCGGCGAATGGCTGCGGGTATTCAAGTTTCCGTCTGTGGAACGCGCCACCTATGACCGCTGTGAATGCTCGGCCAGAAATCAGATCTATCCCGCGCTTGGCAAAAAGGTCATCGGCAATATCACGGCGGCGATGATCAAAAAGCTGCTGAACGATCTGACGGCGAAGGACTACGCCTATACTACTGTGAAAGGAACGTATAACCTGCTCAACGAGTACTTCCGCTATCTGGAGCAAGAGGAACTGATCGAGAAGAATCCCATGCGCAACGTACAGATGCTGAAAAAAGCAAACTTTCTCTCCGCCCAGGGAAAAGAGTTTAAGCCGACCTGCGAGACCGTTACGGTCTTTACGCCGGAAGAAATAGAAAAATTCAAAGCGGAGGCGTTCCGGGTGTTCTCCAACGGGAAACGCTGCTACCAGCAGGCGGCGGCCTACGTGCTGATGCTGAACACGGGGCTGCGCACAGGCGAGATGCTCGGTCTTCGCAATTCGGATATCGATCTGGAAAACCGGGTGATGCACATCAACCAGGCGGTCAAAGAGGTGAGCAAACGGGACGGCGCCGAAAGTGTTCCCGGCAGAGAGGTCCAGATCGGCAAACCGAAATCGGCCACCAGTAAGCGGGAGGTTCCGCTGAACAACGCCGCCGTCGCCATGATACAGGACCTGCGGGAAGAAATGTACTTCGGCGAGGACGCCCCTTTGATTCCGGACGAAAACGGAGACTACACAAGGCCGCTGAACTTCCGCAAACGCTACTATCGTATTTTAAAAGCAGCGAAAATAGAAAGAAGAGGTCTCCACTGCTT
>CAMVBR010000303.1 GCA_947165755.1 uncultured Clostridia bacterium | reverse complement strand
GGCAAATCGTATTCCAAAAGATACCCGCCCGATATGTTTGCAGGGTCATTTTGCAGATCTGTATATGCAAGTACCCGATTGCCGGATTTGATTGTTTGTTTTTTTGCTTTGCTTACTTTGATATCGGGATTTGCGGTTTCGTTTGCATCGTCAAGATCGTTAATGTTTATCCGGTTTTTTCCTACTGCGATTTTTTCACAAAGCAAATAATTACCGCGGTAATCGCCGTTGATATACAGATCAATATATTTGCAGTGTACTGAATATTGCAGGCGGAGTGTTTCTGCAACTGCATACACAGCGGCGTTTCTTAAAAGCGTTTGATCCATATTGTTTGAGATCAGCGCCCATGTTTTATCCGGTGCCATACCAAGAATTTCTGTTTCTTCAGAGAACTTAATGTTGTAGCTTTTTTTGTTGTTAAAAACCCAACTTGAATTGCCCCGACCTTTGATATAATCCAGTTTTGTTGCGTTGAGCACAGTCTCACCGTTTTCAATCAGAGTAAAGCTGCCCACAGCCTTAAAATCCTTGTCACTGTCGATGTCTGCAAGTGTAGCATTTTGTATGTTAATAAATACGGAAGGCAGTTTGTCGGAAGCAATTACTTGAAGGGGATAGGATCCGTCGCTTGTTTGAATTTCATATGTGCCATCCTTCTGAAAAGCATCGGTAACATTTCCGGAGGTAAGAGGTTTGCCGTTCAAATCAAAAGAGACGCCGTCAAAGAAAACGCGAAGCTTGTTGCGTTCACACCCGGAAGGTAAAAACAACCCGTAGGAGGCCGTTTGGCCGGGCAGGGGTGTCGGTTTAATATAGGCGGCTTCGGAAGAAAAAGGCTCCACGCGAAAAGAAAAACCTGCCGCGGTTTCCGGGGTTCGCTCTGACAGATTGGTGGTCTGCGCGTTGCCGTAAAACAGCGCACAAACAGCAGCAACGACAAACAAAAAGAATGCGGCATATAAACGCTTCTTCATAAGCAAATCGATCCTTTTTTTTGTTATTGTTGTGCGCCTCTTCTCAAGAGGCGCAATATAACTCTATTATAGTATAGCACATTTCCTTTCCGAATGGAAGAGCCGGCGTTTGTTTTTTCTTTTGCTCTGCTTTTGGTGGGAAGCGGATCGTTTGTAAAAAGTGAATAAACAAAAGGATCGTTTTTTGTGTAATAATATGGTTTGCAATTTCATTTTTCCTCTGATATAATTAATAATGTATAAACATAGGGTGTTTTGCGCCCTAAAACCACCTTATACATTTTGTTAGGAGGATTATGCATGAAAAATCTTGGTAAAAAAGGGCTCAGTCTGTTTTTGGCTCTGTTAATGTGCCTGACAGTGTTTGCGCTGGACTGGTCTGGGCTTATCAGCGTTTCTTTTACCGCGCAGGCATGGACTGCCGGCAGCTACACGTGGCGTGTGTATGTGAAAAGCAACAACGATACCGGCGGGTGGAACAGCGAGCAGATGATCGTTCGCGGAAAACCTGCCAACGGCACAGGAACACAAAAGGATTTGCTTACGGTAAATAACTGGAAGATAGATTTCAACGGAGAAAGAACGAATACTTTCGGCAAAGGCGATCAAACGACAAGCGAATTTCCCACACAGCTATATTATTATTATTCTTTCGGCGGCGGTTGGACGAAGCGTAAGTTAGACGCGGATATCTACCTCCAACTGTATTATAATGGCACGTGGAATACGATTGCCGGCGGTAATGTTTATTCACATAACAGCGGTACAAACAAGGGGTCCAGGACGTGGGATGTTCCCGCCGACAAGTATCCGAAACTCAGTTCCGCAACCATTACCGACGGCAGCTCCCCTGTGAATTCTCCCGCTGTGGGGCAGTCATCCCCCAATGCTACTTCCGCGTTTACTGCCCACGCATGGGACCAGTATGGCGTAGAGTGGGGCGTCAGCGGTACAAGCGTTGCTTGGACGAAGAACAATACTGTAGATTATTCTTTGCTTTCTTTTTCAGCGTCCACAAGCCAAAGCACCGCAGTGAGAGCTGCCACGACCTCGAAGATATCCAATGTAAAAACTGCAACCATTACCGCAAGTGTAAAATATGGCAACACAACAAAAACAGCAAACGCTTCTGTTAAAGTGCAGCCCACGTATGCGGTTTCATTTAACACCGCAACAAACGGCGGTACCGGTGCGGCGCCTTCGGGTACCACGGTAGTGAACACCTCCACGTCGAATGCATATTATGATTATACGATTCCGAATGATAATGCGCATAAGCCGGCCAAGGCAAATACCACTACCGGTACTTGGACGTTCAAAGGTTGGTCGTTGAATGAAGATGCAACAAAGGCCGCGACTGGGCTTACCGATACGTCCGGTTACAGAACCCCCGGTCAGGCGATCCGCCTGACGGATTACGGCGAGAATAAGGGGCATAACGCCACGCTCTACGCCGTATATTCCAAAGATATCAAGGCGAACTTCTATTATTACAATGGCAGCGGCGTTCGTCAAGAAAAAACCGCAACCAATGTACGCTCTCCACACCCACATTATCCTGCTCCGTTTTCCGTACCTGACGGTGTATCTACCCCTAAATTCACCTCCAAAGGTATTGAGTATACCTTTAAGGGTTGGGTAAGAGATACTGCCACTGCGAAAGCCCCCGATTTTACCGGGAATACGGATCCTACGGCAAGAGCGATTCGCAATGATGCATATAATTACTATGCTGTTTACGAGGGCAACGTGGTTCTCAGTTATGATGTAAACTCTATTTCTTCGAACCGCACTTCTGCCACAAAGATCTCGCAGGATTCGAAAAACCGTTATCTCGCTTGTTCTGCTGAATCTGCAGACGACGCCGCGAGAACCAGCGTAAACTTCACAATCAGCAATACCGCGCCTGTAAGAGCAGGTATGGAGCGTTTCCTCGGGTGGAAAGCATATAACACCAATGGCCTGAATCTTACTTTTGCCAACCGCGACAGCGAATCCACCGATGGCTTAAAGGCTTCCGGCAGCAAGATTACGGTAAGCGAAAACACCACGCTGCTTGCGATTTATAAAGACATCAGAAAAACGGTTACCTTCTTTGATTATAAGGGAGACGCCATTGCAAACGCCAATAACGAAACGGCACAACTCGTTCGGTACGATCACAGCGCACTCGCTCCCGTGCTCAGCACAAATCCGGCAAATGCGGACCATACCGATGACGTAAACCACTACGTCTTCAGCGAGTGGCTCTATAACGGCAGCACCGTATATAATAAAGATAACAGCCTGAAGATCACGCAGGATCTGAATATCTTTGCCACTTATTCCTCCCACAAGCACGTGCTGGATAACAACGAGGTAGGTGCTGCCACCTGCGAAAGCGGCGTCAACTACACCGGCACCTGCACCGTTTGCGGCCACGAGATTTCTGTAACTGAGCCCGCCCTCGGTCACAACTGGATCCTTGACGGCTACATTGAAGCCACCTGCACCCGCGCCGGCAATAACGGCAAGGCGATCTGCACGCGCTGCGGCAAGGTGAGCTACGAAGAGTATTTCGATATCAACGAAAATACCGGCGCCGCTGTTT
>CAMVBR010000302.1 GCA_947165755.1 uncultured Clostridia bacterium | reverse complement strand
AGCCGTGGGCGATCTCGTGCGGGCGGCCGATGGCCAGCAGCACGTGGCTGGGCTCGAGGCTGCCCGAGGTGCAGGCGGAGCCGGAGGAGGCCGCAATGCCCTTGTCGTCCAGCAGCAGCAGGATGGATTCGCCCTCGATGCCCTCAAAGCAGAAGTTCACGTTGCCGGGCAGGCGGCGAAGGCGGTCGCCGTTGAGCACGCTGTGGGGGATCTCGGAAAGGCCCGCGATCAGCCGGTCGCGCACCGCGGTCATTTTCGCGGCGTTTTCATCGAGATGGGCCACGGCCTCCTCCAGCGCCGCCGCCATGCCCACGATGGCGGGCAGGTTTTCGGTGCCCGCGCGCTTGCCGCGCTCCTGCGCGCCGCCCTCGATGAGGGACGAGAGCAATATGCCCTTGCGGGCGTAGAGCGCGCCCACGCCCTTGGGCCCGTGGAACTTGTGGCCCGAGACGGAGAGCATATCGATATGCATGGCCTTCACGTCGATGGCAAGGTGCCCCGCGGCCTGCACCGCGTCCGTGTGGAACAGCACCTTTTTTTCGCGGCACACCGCGCCGATCTCGGTGATGGGCTGAACGGTGCCGATCTCGTTGTTGGCGAACATGACCGTTACAAGGCAGGTATCGTCCCGGATGGCTGCCGCCACCTCTTCGGGGGTCACAAGCCCGTTTTCGTGCACGTCCAGCAGCGTGACCTCATAGCCCTCCTTCTGCAATTTGGTGAGCGTATGCAGCACCGCGTGGTGCTCGAAGGCGGTGGAAACGATGTGCTTTTTGCCCTTTTTGGCCCCCAGCCTCGCGGCGGTGAGAATGGCCTGGTTATCGGCCTCGCTGCCGCCGGAGGTGAAGGTGATCTCCTTGGCTTCGGCCCCGAGGCACCTCGCCACGGTCTCGCGGGCGGCCCACAGGGCCTCGTTGGCCCGCTGCCCCACCGAGTGCAGCGACGACGGGTTGCCGTAGTTCTCCTGCAAAAACGGCAGCATGGCCTTTACCGCCGTATCGCTCATGCGCGTGGTGGCGGCGTTGTCGGCGTAGATGTATTTCATGGTAATCACTCCCGGAAAATAATCAAAAATTAAAAATAAGAAACATCAGTCATGGAATGAGGAATGAGGAATGAGAAAAGAGGAATTTCGGTGGCGGCTTTCAGCCGCATCAGTATAAAATCGGGTATGGACGCAGCCCATCCTTTTTTTGTCTTTTGTCTTTCGTCTTTTGTCTTTGGAAAATCGGGTATGGGCCGGAGTCCATCCTTCATTCCTCATTTCTCATTCCTAATTCCTAATTTTCTTTTACCCCCTACCTTGGTGGGTAATTCGTCATTATCTTACCACCGTCCCCTCGCTTTGTCAACAGGGAAAATGAAAAATTTCTTGCAAATTATTTCTTTTTATGATAGTATCAAATTATCTGTAAAGGAGGAATCGATTATGACGTTCAGAAAGTGGATCGCCGTCCTTTTATGCTTTACCATGCTGCTGCCCATGGGGCTCACAGCCTTTGCCGCCGGGGGCGACGCGGATTCGGACAAAGAAGCGGCCCCGATGCAGGTGACCGTTGCCGATTCGCTCGAGAGCGCCTTTGCCGAGGGCGAAAACAGCCTGCTGCTGTTCGTGACCGGCATCGGGCAGAGCTTTTCTTACCTGTTTGACGAGAGCTATCTGGCCCCGGACGCCTTCGAGCGCGGCACGCTGCAGGATTACGAAAACTACGCGCCGCTGATCGCCAACGGCAAATACAAAGCCCGCTGGAACCTGTTCAACGATTTTTCGGAGCAGTTCGGCCGCGCCGAAACCAAGCAGACCGTGGCAAAGCTGGTGTTCCAGCTCATTCTCACGCTGTTCGCCCGCCGCAACATGATGAAGGATGCCGATATCCGCGCCGCGGTGAAGCAGCTTTTCGCCTTCAATTTAGTGGATGAAAACGGCGATCACGACCCGCGCGTGATCACGCCCCGCTACACCTGCCCCGTTTCGGAATACCCCGAGGGCGTGGAGGCGGACGGCACCCCGTGGAACGAGGCGAAGCACCGCTTCTACACCTCCATCCCCTGTCAGGACGTGGCCCGGGAGAAGCTGGGCGCCAACTTCGAGGACTACCTCTACTGCTTCAACTTCAATCCCTTCTCTTACATCACCAAAAACGTGGCGGACCTGCACGACTATATCGAAACCGTGCTTCGCACCAACAAGGTGGGCGCGGATAAGGTGGTGCTCATCCCCATGAGCATGGGCGCCAGCGTGGTGAGCGCGTATCTGGCGGCCTACCCCAACGTGGAAGAGAACCACGTGCGCCGCGTGGTGAGCGTGGTGGGCGCGTGGAACGGCTCCGATATCATTATGGACCTGGTGCGCGAGAGCTATGCCGACAACAGCGCGGACCTGTTTTATAACGGCATCATCGCCGACCTGGTGGGCGCCCCGTGGGGCTACCTTGTGAACTTTGCACTGCGGCTGTTTTCCAAGCAGAGCCTGCGCGATTTCATCGACCAGGCGCTGGCAATTTTCGTGGACGAGCTGTTTCTGCACACGCCGTCGCTCTTTGCCCTTGTGCCCGATTACGGCTACGACGAGGTGCGGCCGCTGGTGACCAGCGCTGCCGTATTGAAGGAGGCCGATTTCTACCACGCCGCGCAGGCGAGCCTGAAAGACCGGCTGGCGGCGCTGGAGGCGCAGGGCGTGACCTTCTCGTTCATTTCGGGCTACGGCCTGCCCTACGGCGCGATCACGAGCGACTACGAGGTGTTCGGCTTTTTACACAGCGCCGAGCGCACCAACAGCGACGAGATCATCAATATCGATTCCACCGCCCCCGGTACCAAATACGTGGCGTATAACCAAAAATTCACCGATACCGAGGGCCGCGTTCTCTCCCCCGACGGCAGCATCGATATCGCCGGGACCTATTACAAAGACAGCAGCTGGTTCTTCTACGAGCAGAAGCACGAGCTGGAATACAACAACACCGCCCTTTCGCTGGCCGTGAACCTTGCGCTGGGCAAGATCAAAACCGTGGCGGACTGCGACGACCCCGCCGAGGACGGCGCCTATTTCCCGCAGTTCAACGGCGCGCGCAATGTGAGAGACCTTGTGAGGGATTACATCCCGGCCTACGAAGCCTATATCGCCGCGGGCAACGAGCCCTCCCCCGCCCTGAAGGCGCAGTATGAAAAGTGCGCGGCCATGATGCGCAGCACCGTGAACGACCCCGACGCCGACGGCATCATGATGGATTCGTTCCGCGATATGCTCATCGCCGCGGGCGCCCTGCCCGCCCCCGCTAAAACAAGCGGCATCGAGCGGCTGCTGGGCAAATCCCTCGAAAAGGGCAACGGCCTCATCGAGCGCATCTTCGGCTCCAAGGGATTCCTTGATTTCACGAAATAATCTCCCGCCCGAAAATTCAGTAAGCCCCCACGGTTCTCCCGCGGGGGCTTTTCGCCGTTCGCCGTTCGCCGCTTGCATCGGAGCTTAACTTCTTGTGAAAAGGGAAATAAAACCGGGAAAGAGGTTATCGTTTTATTGCAGTTTGTCGGGGTGTTTGCCTTTCCGTCGGTAGCGCGGCTGACCACAGCC
>CAMVBR010000301.1 GCA_947165755.1 uncultured Clostridia bacterium | reverse complement strand
ATACAAGACTGCAGAATCCCACCAACGACTATGTGGCGGCCAAGATCGCCGCGCTGGAGGGCGGCACGGCGGCGATGCTGACCTCCTCCGGGCAGGCGGCGAACTTCTTCGCGCTGTTCAATATCTGCGAGGCGGGAAGTCACATCGTGGCAAGCTCCTCCATCTATGGCGGGACTTTTAACCTGATCTCCGTGACCATGAAGAAGATGGGGATCGACGTGACCTTCGTGGCGCCGGATGCCTCCGAGGAGGAGCTGAGCGCGGCGTTCCAGGAGAATACCAGGGCCATGTTCGGAGAGACCATCGCCAATCCGGCACTGACGGTCCTGGATATCGAGAAGTTCGCGAAGGTGGCCCATGCCCACGGCGTTCCGCTGGTAGTGGACAATACCTTCCCGACACCGGTGAACTGCCGTCCCATCGAGTGGGGCGCCGACATCGTCACCCACTCCACCACCAAGTATATGGACGGCCACGGCGCGGCGGTGGGCGGCGCCATCGTGGATTCGGGCAAATTCGATTGGATGGCCCACGCCGAGAAATTCCCGGGCCTTACCACCCCCGACGAGAGCTACCACGGCATCACCTACGCCGAAAAATTCGGCATGGCGGGGGCCTTCATCACAAAGTGCACCGCGCAGCTCATGCGCGATTTCGGCTCCATCCAGAGCCCGCAGAACGCCTTCCTGCTCAATCTGGGCCTTGAAAGCCTGCACGTGCGCATGGCAAAGCACGTGGAAAACGGCCAGGCCGTGGCCGAATTTCTGCAGAGCAGGGAAGAGGTCAACTACGTGAGCTACCCCGGCCTTCCCGGCGATAAATACTACGCGCTGGCGCAGAAATACCTGCCCCACGGCGGCTGCGGCGTGGTTTCGTTCGAGATCAAGGGCAGCCGCACCGGGGCCGAGCGCTTCATGAAGAAGCTCAAGCTCTGCGCCATCGAAACCCACGTGGCGGACGCGAGAAGCTGCTGCCTGAACCCCGCCACCTCCACCCACCGGCAGATGACGGATGAACAATTGGCCGAGGCGGGCATCCCCGCGGGCCTCATCCGCGTTTCCTGCGGCCTTGAGGATAAAGAAGACCTCATCGCCGACCTCAAGCAGGCGTTTGAAGGCTGAAACGGTCTCGAATGAGGAAGACCTGCGTCGTTTCTCAATGAGGAATGAGAAATTCCTAATTTTTATGCGTTTCCATTGAATCACACAAAATCTACCACGAAAGGGGTGACCTCGGCTTGGGCCGAAAACGCTGGGAGCTGATCTCTTACGATAAAGACCGGGCTATGGCTCTGGCCGAAGCTACGGGCGAGGACCCGTTTGCGGTGCTGCTGGCGCAGTCGCGCGGCTGCGATACCCCCGAGGCGATCTGCGATTTCTTCCACGCCGCCTCTGAGGAGCTTTCGTCCCCGTTCCTCATCAAAGATATGGATATCGGCGCGGCCCGCATCCGGCGCGCCATCGAAAACGGCGAGCGCATCCTCGTTTACGGCGATTACGACGCGGACGGCGTCACGGCCACCGCGCTGCTGTATACCTACCTGCTGAATACGGGCGCCGAGGCGGATTACTACATCCCCTCCCGGGTGGCGGACGGCTACGGCCTCTCCGCCCAAACCGCCGAAAAGGTGCTCGAGGGCGGTTATTCGCTGGTGGTCACCGTGGATAACGGCATCTCCGCCATAGAAGAGGCGAAATTTTTCAAGGCGCACGGCGTCGATCTGGTGGTCACGGACCACCATCAGGCGGGCGATACCCTGCCCGACTGCGTCGCCGTGATCGACCCCCACCGGGCGGACGATACCTCTCCCTGCAAGGAGCTGGCGGGCGTGGGCGTGGCCTTCAAGCTGGCCGCCGCGCTGGAGGACGGCGAATACGCCGCCGTGCTCGACGATTATCTCGATATCGTAACGCTGGGCACCATTGCCGATATCGTGCCCCTCACGGGCGAAAACCGCACCTTGGTCTCCCGGGGCCTTGCCGCCATCCAAAACACCTCCCGCCCCGGCCTCATCGCCCTCATGGAGAGCCTGTCGCTGGGCGATAAGGCGGTAAATTCCTCCACCGTGGCCTTCGCGCTGGCCCCCAAGATCAACGCCGCCGGGCGCATGGATACGGCGGACGACGCCTTAGAGCTGCTCATCACCGAGGATTTCGACCGGGCTTCAGAGCTGGCCCAAAGCCTGCAGCGGCAAAACGCCGCCAGGCAGGCCATCGAAACCCAGATCTTATCCGAGGTCGCCGCTTTATTTGAGCGGGACCGTTCTTATGAAACCGACCCCGTTCTCGTGGTGGCGGGCAAGGGGTGGCACCCGGGCGTGATCGGCATCGTCGCCTCCCGGCTCGTAGATACCTACGGCAAGCCCGCCTTCGTCATATCCGTTTCCGAAAACGGCGACGCCAAGGGCTCCTGCCGCAGCCTCGCCGATTTTTCCCTGTATGAGGCGCTGCAAAAATGCGCCCCCTATCTCACCAAGTTCGGCGGGCATACGCTGGCGGCGGGGTTCTCCGTTGCCGAAGAAAACATCCCCGATTTCCGCAGGGCCATGAACCAATGCGCCCGCGATTTCGGCGAGATCGTGCCGGCCCTGCCCATCGATTGCCGCCTGAACCCCGTCAACCTGAATCTGGGCGTGCTCGACAGCATCGCCATGCTGGAGCCCTTCGGGGCGTCCAACCCCGGGCCGGTGTTCGGCCTCATGGGGCTGAAAATAACCAACGTGCGCGGCATCGCCGCCAATAAACACCTGCGCTTAACGCTTTCCAAGCAAAACGTGACCCTCACCGCCCTGTATTTCGGGCAAACGCCCGATGCCTTCCCCTACGCCGCGGGCGATACGGTGGATCTGGCGGTGCGGCTCGAAAAGAACGAATACATGGGGCAAACGAGCCTGAGCATTCAGGTGCGTGATATCCGCCCCGCGGGCACCGACGATACCGTGCTGTTCCCGGCCATTGCCGCGCTGCACCGGGCCGCCCGTGGGCAGGCCCTTACCGAACCCGAAAAACGCCTGCTGCTGCCGGACCGCCGCCTGATCGAGCGGGTGTTCACCTATATCAAAAACCACCCGGGCACGCGCCTTTCGGGCGAGCTGATCGCCATGCGGTGCGGCGAATCCCCGGCCAACGCCCCCAAGGTGTATACCGCCCTTGCCGCCCTTACCGAAATCGGCATCCTCAAGCGGCAAAACGGCGCGCTCTACGTTTCCGTGGGCGCCAAAGCCAGCCTCACCGCAAGCAAATTGCTGCTGGGGCTCGGGTTTCGGGGATAAATGCTCGCTCACGCTCGCGGGAGATTGCTCGCATACGCTCGCGGGAGATTGCTCGCTTGCGCTCGCGGGAGATTGCTCGCTTGCGCTCGCAATCCTTTGAAAACAGAACCTCCGTGCCGTAAGGCACTTCTCCCGCACCGAAGGTGCATCTCCCGCGCCGAAGGCGCACCCTCCCGCGCCGAAGGCGCACAGAGCCAAAGTAAACGATAATCATTCCGATTCAAGTCAGCATTGAAAATGAGGTGAATCCCATGCCCGAAGGCTACGAATACTACGCCCCCATTGCCGAGGCGGTCAAAGAAAATT
>CAMVBR010000300.1 GCA_947165755.1 uncultured Clostridia bacterium | reverse complement strand
GGTCACAAAAATTGAAAACCTGAACGAAAAGAAGCTGTCCGACGACGACATGGCTGCGCTGGTCGGTAAGACGGGCGCAGAGCTCTTCGACAGCGGCTGGACGACCGGTATGGGTTATGATCTTGAAAGCATGGAATTCTATCTGGAGTACGCTCCGTTTATGTATACCGTCACGTTTGAAAAGCAGGAACAGCTGGAGAACACCGACGATTTCGACGAGGAAGCGGCGGTCGCTTCCCTGAAGGTCGTTTCCGTTTCTTTCTCCGGGCTGGGAAACAGCGCCACGGAGATTCCGGAGTATTCCGAAGAATTTGCGGACGAATAACAGAAAACGGCAGTTTTTATGCAGAAGAACGGCAGCTTGAAAAAAAAGGCTGCCGTCTTTTGACAGAAAGAACAATGCCGATCGTTTTCTGAATACAAGAAACAGGAGATGCGTTCATGAAAATAATGAAAAAGAGTTTTTCCGTATTATTGACCGTACTGCTTGCGCTGTCGGCGTTCGCTGCGGTCGCCTCCGCCGCGGACGAAAACGTATTGCTCACCGGTACCGCAGGCACGGGGATCACATGGCGGCTGACCGACGGCGGCGTGCTTACCGTCAGCGGCAGCGGCCCGATCCAAGATGAGATCGCGTACGACTATGATGACAACGGCGAGATCATTTCCTCGCAAACGCTGAACAGTATCGCGTTCTCGCTGACCGAGTATTATGACGGGCAGACAACGGGAATGGACGTCGCAGCCGCCGAACGGTTCCGCTTCAACCTTGTGCGCGAGATCGTAATAGAGGAAGGTATAACGGTTATCCCGGACGGGGAGTTCGACGGATTCTATCCGCGCAAAGTGACGATTCCCGCTTCTCTGAAGGAGCTCGGCCTTCAGGCTTTCAACGCCTCCCTGGCTTCGGAGGTCGTGATCCGCAGCGCATCGCTGGAGTCCGCGCAGTTTACCGTCGCTGTTTACCGTGCGGACGCGGAACCCTACGCGGATCCTGACGCGGCGATCGAAGACCTTGTTGCCAAACGCGTACGCGAAGAACAGTTCCAGAAAGATATTCTCCCGATCTATGCCCTGCAGGAGCTGTTCAGCATTGAGAACGGCCTGCTGGAAGCATCGGATGAAGAGCTCGCTAATATATATGCGTATTACAACGAAGCGTTCGGCTCTGATGCGGAAACGGCGGACGAACTGGAATCTGTCGCGCTCGGGCTGCTGAACGGGCGCTTCGGTACGGAATATACCGATAAGAATGAATTATTCCGCATCGAGCAGAACGAGTGGGATTGGGACCCTGAAGTCGTCTGGGCGGAGGAGCTTGAGGCGGCTTATACGGCGGAGGCCGACATTCTTTATAACGACGACAGAATGATCTCCGCGACGCTTGGCGAAGAGTTCTCCGACGGTGAAAAGGCATACGGCTGGCTTACGGTCACCGCGCCCGGAGAGTCCGCTGTTCAGGAGGCATGCGAGAGAACCGGCGTGACCTTCGCCGATCTCAACGAGGGCCTCTGCAAATGGTGCCATAAGGATCATTCCGGAAATCTTTGGCAGAAGTTCGTCGGATTCATCCACAAGATCCTCTATTTCTTCGCCCATCTTTTCGGCAGGAAATAACGCAAATTCCGCTTTCTCGGACAGTCTTGCGGACGAAGATCCGACTACGTTCCGAAAAGACCGGCTGCTCCGTATGACCGCTCCGCCGTCGGGGCAACGATGTGTCTCGTTTTTTTGATCTCAAGGAGGAAAGCTTATGAAACATCACGGCGTCAAACGAACTCTTGCGATTTTTGTATCGATACTTATGGTTCTGTCCGTCTTTCCCTTCGGGGCGCTGACGGCGTTCGCTGAGAACGGCGCAGCGGCAGACGACTGGGCGTCGCTGCAGGCGGCGTTCAACGAGGGCGGCACCGTTACGCTCAGCTCAGACGTGACCGCGCCCGCCGGGGCGGCGGCGCTGACGGTCCCGTCGCGCACGCGGGTCACGCTGTACCTGAACGGCCGCACCGTTGACCGCGCATTGACGGAGGAAACCGAAAAGGGCAGCGTAATTATTGTCAGCGGCGACCTTGAGGTGTACGGTCCCGGAACGATTACCGGCGGCAGCACGTCCGGCTCCGGCGGCGGCCTTTGGGTAAAGCGTGACGGCTATCTTATTCTGGACGATGGCGTTGTCGTCAGCGGCAACCACGCAAAGTATTCCGGCGGCGGCGTATATGTCTCCGGGAGCGACGCCTTTTTCTATTTGATGGATGCTTCCATCACGGACAACAGCGCCAAAAACGGCGGCGGCCTTGCGCAGGACAGCACCGGCTACCTGAATATGTACGGCGGAAGCATCAGCAATAACACGGCCTCCAACAACGGCGGCGGTATCTGGTACGGCGGCGGCTCCGACGCAGCGCTGAACCTGTACCGCGGCGAGATCTCCGGCAACACCGCCGAAAACGACGGCGGCGGCGTCTACGCCAACCGTCCCATATCTTATATGTCAGTGAACAGCATTGTCACAAACAATACCGCGGGTCGCAGCGGCGGCGGCTTGTTTATGGGCGGCGCTGTTTTTGAGCCGGGCGGAACGATCTCCGGCAACACAGCTCCGACTTACCCCGAGATCGGCGCAAAGGACGTAAGCAGCATCCCGTCCTATACGATCACAATTGACGCGATCGTGGGCGGAACCGTAACTGCGGACAAAGCGAGTGCGAAGTACGGCGAGGTCGTCACCCTGACCGTGATCCCTGTTTCGGATGATTATGTGACGGACAGCCTGACCGTGACCGACGCGGACGGCAACCCCGTCGCGCTTTCAGACAACGCCTTCGCCATGCCGAAAAGCAATGTCAGCGTTTCCGCGACCTTCCGCGAAAAAGAGCAGTTTCGGGTCACGGCGCAGGAATATGATTCGTTAACCGATCACGGCCGCGTTTATCTGGAAGATTTCCGCACCGATGCCTGGATCTATGAGGGCGATACCGTCACCGCGTTCGCGATTCCGGACAGCGGATTGATCGCAACGTCCTGGACGGTCCTGATGCAGGATGAACTCAGCGGAGAATATATCTACGCCGTTCCTGACGTTTCGCATCCCACCCCCAACACGATCTCCTTCACGATGCCGTCCGCGGACGTGCTGATTTCGGCGAGTTTCAGCGAAAGCCACGATCAGCGCCTCGTTTTCATCAACGATATGGAGGGCGGCACGGTAGTGTCGGACAAAATGCTCGTGGGGAGGCAGGACGACGAACAGGTCACGCTGACGATCCTGCCCGGCAACGGTTACCGCTATGAGCCGGACTCCCTGCGCCTGATGGACGTTGACCGCGACAACGGCAGTCAGCTGGACATCACTCCTTATATGACTGAGATCACGGAAAACAGCGTTTATTCCATCTTTATCGGCAGCGGCGACCTGTACGTTTACGCCGACTTTGAAAGGGTCCCCGAGCAGCCGAAGCACTGCGTCGTCGTGGACGGCGAGACCGATAACGGCACGATCTCGGCGGATCTCGACCTTGCCGAGGAGGGATGGACCGTCAAGGTGACGGCGAATCCGGACGCCTACCGCGGTTACGCGGT
>CAMVBR010000299.1 GCA_947165755.1 uncultured Clostridia bacterium | reverse complement strand
GTGCAGGCGTTGATCTCTTCGCTCTCGTCCAGCTTATCGAGAAGCCCCTGCTGTTTCAGGTATTTCGCCGCCAGCGTGGCAATATCCATCAGGCATACGGGCTTGTGCTCGTGGCCCAAGGCTTTTCTCGCCGCAAGATAGCTTTCATACGCCGCCTGCAAAGAGGCGTCCGCAAAGGTGATGCCGTCGATTTCGGTAAGGAAGGTGGTGTGGCGGCAGTGATCGCTCCAATAGGTGTCGATCATGCGGATCTCGGTAACGGTGGGGTCGCGCCGCTCGCTCTTGAAATAGGTCTGGCAGAACTTCACGTCGTCCGCGTCCATGGCGAGGCCCATATCGCGCACCAGCGCCGAGAGCCCGGCGTCGTCCAGCGCAAGGAAGCCCTCGAGAGTCTTCACCTTCTCCGGCACGGCGTAGTCGATTTTAAGGGTGGCGGGCTTTTCCAGCGCCGCCTCGCGGGCCTCCACGGGGTTGATCACGTATTTCTTCACGCGGTCGATCTCCTCGGCGGTCAGGTTGCCGTAGAGGGCGTATACCCTGGCGGAGCGCACGAGCGGACGCTCGCCCTGCGAGATGATCTGAATGCACTGGGCGGCGGAATCGGCCCGCTGATCGAACTGCCCGGGCAGGTACTCCACCGCGAACACGTAAGCCCCGCCGAAATCGATCTCTTCAGCGGCAATATCCGTTTGCGGCTCGGAAAAGACCGTGTTTACAGCGGTTTGAAACAGCGCCTCGGTCATATTTTCCGCGTCGTAGCGGTTTACGACGCGCACGTCCTCCAGCGCTTTGACGCCGAGAAAATCGCGGATATCGCTTTTCAGCGCCGCAGCCTCGTTGCGCAGGCCTTCTCGCTTTTCAACATATACTCTGTATACCATAATTACACCTTTTTTTAATGCAGCGCTTTCATCGCTCTTGCGCCGATATCGGAGCGGCAGTATTTATTCTCAAACGTGATTTTTTCCATCATGCCGTAGGCGGCTTCGATGGCTTCGGGCAGGGTATTTTCCACCGCTGTCACGCCCAATACGCGCCCGCCGTTGGTGTATAATACGCCGTCCTCTTTCACCGCGCCCGCCACGTACACGTGGGGCAGCACGCTCTCATCGATGGAAAGCGGCTTGTGCTTTTCGTATTTCTGCGGGTACCCGGCGGAGGCCGCGATCACGCAGCAGGCCGATTTTTCGCTGAATCTCACTTCCGCGCCGGAAAGCCGCTCTTCGGTGACGGCCAGCATGATCTCGAGCAGGTCGCTTTCGAGCAGGGGCAGCACCACCTGGGTTTCGGGATCGCCGAAGCGACAGTTATATTCGATCACCTTCGGGCCGTCGGCGGTGATCATCAGCCCGAAATACAGGCAGCCCTTGAAGGTGCGCCCCTCGGCGTTCATGGCCGCCACGGTGGGAAGGAAGATCTCCTTCATGCAGCGCTCGGCCACGGCGGGGGTGTAGTAGGGGTTGGGCGCCACGGTGCCCATGCCGCCGGTGTTCAGGCCCGTATCGTTGTCGCCTGCGCGCTTGTGATCCATGGAAGAGACCATGGGCACGATCGTTTTGCCGTCCGTGAAGCTGAGCACCGAAACCTCGGGTCCTTCAAGGAATTCCTCGATCACGATATTGTCGCCGCTTTTGCCAAAGGCCTTATCGCGCATCATTGAAAGAACGGCGGCCTTCGCCTCCTCGCGGGTAAAGGCGATGATCACGCCCTTGCCCAGCGCCAGCCCGTCCGCCTTCACCACGGTGGGGATGGGGGCGGTATCGAGATAGGAAAGCGCGGCCTCCATATCCGAAAATACCTCGTATTTCGCGGTGGGGATGCCGTATTTTTTCATCAGGTTTTTGGAAAACACCTTGCTGCCCTCGATGACGGCGGCGTTTTTGCGCGGGCCGAAGCAGGGTATGCCCTTGGCCTCGAGCGCGTCCACGGCGCCGAGCACCAGCGGATCATCCGGGGTGACCACGGCGTAATCGATTTCGTTTTTCACGGCGAAGTCCACGATGCCGTCGATATCGGTGGCGGCAATCGGTACGCATTCGGCGTCCGCGGCGATGCCGCCGTTGCCGGGCAGGGCGAAGATCTTCTCCGCCTTGGGGTTTTCTTTTAATTTTTTAATGACGGCATGCTCGCGGCCGCCGGAACCAACCACTAATAACTTCATAGTTCACCTTTTTTGAGTGGCCAGTGGCCAGTGGCCAGTGACCGGAATATGGTTTTGCGTTTTGAGTGTTGAGTGTTGAGTGTTGAGAATTCAGAATCATGAATTGATCTTTGCGAACGGCTGCCTGCTGACAGCCATCTGCCACCTGCAGCGCTGGACACTGGTCACTGACCACTGGTCACTGGTCCGGGCGATCAATGATGGAACAGGCGCATGCCTGTAAACGCCATCGCAATGCCGTACTTATCGCAGCACTCGATCACGGCGTCGTCGCGGATGGAGCCGCCGGGCTCGGCGATATAGGAAACGCCGCTGCGGTAGGCGCGCTCGATGTTGTCCGAGAAGGGGAAGAACGCGTCCGAGCCGAGGGAAACGCCCCTGATGGTGGAAAGGTACGCTCTCTGCTCCTCGTCGGTGAAGGGGGCGGGCTGAGAGGTGAAGTATTTCTGCCAGTTGCCGTCGGCGCACACGTCCTCTTCGTTGCGGTTGATGTAGCCGTCGATCACGTTGTCGCGGTCCGGGCGGCCGAGGTCGGGCCGGAAGGGCAGGTTCAGCACCTTATCGCTCTGGCGCAAAAACCAGGTATCGGCCTTGCTGCCGGCAAGCCTGGTGCAATGGATGCGGCTCTGCTGGCCCGCGCCCACGCCGATGGCCTGCCCGTCGTAGGCGAAGCACACGGAGTTGGACTGGGTATATTTCAGAGTGATGAGCGAAATGATCAGGTCGCGCACCGCCGCCTCGGGCAGGTCCTTGTTGGCGGTGACCACGTTTTCGAGCAGGGCGCGGTTGATCTCAAAGTTGTTTCTGCCCTGCTGGAAGGTGACGCCGAACACCTGCTTGCGCTCGATGGGGGCGGGCACGTAATCGGGGTCGATCTTCACGATGTTGTAGTTGCCCTTTCTCTTGGTTTTCAGAATTTCCAGCGCCTCGTCGGTATAGCCGGGGGCGATCACGCCGTCCGATACTTCCCTTTTGAGCATCAGGGCGGTAGTCTTGTCGCACACGTCGCTCATGGCGACCCAGTCGCCGAAGGAGCACATACGGTCGGTGCCGCGGGCGCGGGCATAGGCGCAGGCCAGCGGGGAATCATCCAGCCCCTCGATATCGTCCACGAAGCAGGCCTTTTTCAGCTTTTCGGGCAGCTTTACGCCCACGGCGGCGGAGGTGGGGGAAACGTGCTTGAAGGAGGTGACCGCGGGGAGCCCCAGCGCGGCCTTCAGCTCTTTTACAAGCTGCCAGGAATTGAACGCGTCCAAAAAGTTGATGTAGCCGGGGCGGCCGGAGAGGATCTCAATGGGCAGGTCGCTGCCGTCTTCCATAAAAATTTTGGAGGGCTTCTGGTTGGGATTGCAGCCGTATTTCAGTTCGAATTCTTTCATAATGACGCTCCTTTATTTGTTCTTGTTGATGATGCGCTCTTCTTTTTCGCCGGTGGC
>CAMVBR010000298.1 GCA_947165755.1 uncultured Clostridia bacterium | reverse complement strand
GCATACCCGCAACGGAAAGGATCCCGCTGCCGCAGCCCACGTCAAGCATAACGGTATCATTGGAGACATATTCCTCCAGCGCCTCCATACAAAGACGCGTTGTCTCATGCGTACCGGTTCCGAACGCGATTCCGGGTTCCAGATGCAGCACGATCCGGTTTTCCGCGTTATAATGTTCGATCCAAACGGGATGGATCAGCAATTTTTCTCCCACTTCAACCGGTTGAAAATACTGTTTCCAATTGTTCTCCCAGTCCTCTTTTCGGCAGTTCGCAAGCTCAAGGGCATAATCAATATTTTCCGCCTGCAGACGGCTCTCAATAAAAGAAACCGCCTCCATAGGGTTTGCGTCCTGTGCGATATAAATATGTACGATCCCCTTGGTTCTGTCTTTATTCAGCAATTCCTCATCGATCAGATCGATATTTGCAATTTCCCAAGCTTCCGCTTCCAGATTTGAATAATCCTCAATATATACACCGTATGGAACGGTCATGCCAACAATCGCAGATGCCCTCTCTAAATCAGATACGTTTACGGTGACCTTGATCTCAATCCAATTTTCCATTGTTCTCTCCGTTTTCTGTTTCAGGGGCAGAACCGTTTTCGTTCTCTTCTTCCCCTTTTTCCGCTTCCTCTTCGTCTGTCTGAAGCGGTCCGATCCGCCAATCAAAATTCACGTCTGTAATAACCGTTTTTCTGCCGTGATGATAAAATTTCCTGTCCTCCAGCGCCCATACTTTATTTGTAAACGTACCGGGAGTGATATCCTTTACAATGTTTTCAATCTCATAAATATTGGCGTCCAGCGTGTCGAGGGCAGATAAAATTTCCGCCTCGAGAAACAAAGGGCGTACCGCCGCGCCGTATTCGGGAATGCCGTGATGCGAGATCAGCATATGTTCGATCAGCATACGCGTATTTTCGCTGATCTTTTTTTCTTTGCCGATCTCCTCAATGATCATGGCTCCCTTCACAAGGTGCCCGATCAGCGTGCCCGGAACGGTATAACCTTCCACAAGCCCGGTTGCGGATAAGCTGAATTCTTCCGATTTCGCCACGTCGTGCAGAATTGCCCCGCAAAGAAGCAGATCCTTATCTACGGATGGATACAACGTTGCTACTGCTTCGGCCATGCGGCAAATGGAAAGCGTGTGCATCATCAGGCCGCCGCGAATCGCATGGTGCAGGCGGTATGCGGCCGGCAGCTCCAATATTTTCGACTTATACACATCCAACACAGCCGACGCCAACGTTTTCAATTCTTCATCTTCAAAAGCCTGCACGTACGCCATGATCGCGTTGTACATAAACTCACATTCAAAAGACGCGCTCGGAATATAATCGGAGAGCTTCACATCGTCGCTTTCGGTGACTTTGCGAAACTTCTCCACACGGAACTGCGGTTGATTATTGTAAACGCTCAGTGTACCGCGCACAAGAATGAGGGTGTTCGCCTGAGGCTTATCCGCGTCGGCGCCGCGGAAATCCCAGTTTTTGGCAACGTATTCATTCTCGCCGTCAAAAATCGTCATATCCAGATATGTACTGCCGTTTTTCGTCAGTTTCTTCTCACAGGATCGCACAAGCACAAAGCCCTGCAGCGTCCCGTTTTTATCAATTTCTTTAAATTTCATATAGTCATGGCCTCTCAATCAAAAAATGCTTGCTGTTTCTTTGACATTATACTAAACAATCAAAGAAAAAACAAGCAGTTTTTGTGTTATGAACGAAAATCAGAAAGCGCACGGAAGGAATATCCTTTTGCTCTTGCGGCGTCTATGATATCCGCCAATGCGTTTGCGTTATCGGGCGAAACGGCGTGCAGCAAAATCACTGCGCCGGGATGGATCCGGCTCATCACGGTATCCAGCGCATAATCCGCACCTTTTTGATCATTCAGATCCCAATCGGCATACGCCAAAGACCAGAAGACGCAGGTATACCCCATTTGATTCAGCATATCCAAAGAGTTTTCACTGTATTTTCCCTGCGGATAACGGAAATACTGCGCGGAATACCCGAAATGCTCTCGAAGATAATCGTCAAACCCCTTGACCTCTTCATACATTTCTTTCCTTGAGAGGGTTGAAAAATCACGGTGCGTAACCGAATGATTGCCCACGATATGGCCTTCGTTGATCATGCGGGCGATGATCTCCGCGTTTTCCTTCATCTCAGGCAGCGTGCAGAAAAATGCGGCGTGAACGCCCTTATCCCTTAGCGTATCGAGTATTTTTGCCGTATACCCATTCTCGTAACCGCAGTCAAACGTAAGGTACACGTATTTTTCTTGGGCGCCGGAATCATAACAGATGGCGTCGTACCCTTTTTCATCAAACATCTGCTGATATCCTACGCTGATGGAATGGGGTTTTTCTTCCGATGCCACGCCGTAACTGTGGCTTATCGTTGTACTCGGCAAGTTCCGAGTGTTTTCAAAAGACGGATTTCCGAAATCCGAAAGCGGAAGAGGTTCCAAGCCCGTATAGGTTTGATCCGTTCCCGTTCTATCGCCGTAAAAGCACCCCTTTGCACTTTGTGTGATCACCTGTGTTGCCTCGGGAACGGAAAACGTTTCTTCCGGGATAGATTCCGTTGTGGACTGCGGCGTCTCGGACGAAGGGGCCTGTGTTGTTTCGGGCTGTGTTTCTCCTCCGGGCGTTAACGCTTGCGTTGTTTCCGTTGTGCTGTTGTTTGTTGGGTTCTGTTCCACCTGGCCTTTACAGCCGAATAAGAATAATAGAGACAAAATTATAGCCAATGCCAATGTTTTTTTCATATTTAGATTTCCTGTCCTTCCCTTATGTATCCGCAGAGAAATAAGCTGCGGATCAAACGTTATTTTACCATATTCTGCACGTTTGTAAGCGCGGAGTCCAAAACGTTGAGCGCTTTGTTCGCCGTCTTTTTTACCTTTTTCTTTACGGATCCACCTGCGCCGATCATGGACGTGCCGAGCATGATCGATCCGCCTACGGCCATGGTAGCCCCAAGGTATTTCATAACAGAACTGCTTTTCATAGCTATTATAACACCTCCGTTGATTTTAGTATACACAAAAATCGAAATAATATTTTACATTCACGTTTTTTTATGATATTATATCAATCTGAAAGGACGGTGTACCGCCGTGTATGATCTTAATATTGTATTGATCGAGCCCGAGATCCCGCAGAATACCGGCAATATTGCCCGCACCTGCGCGGCAACCGGCGCAAGGCTGCATCTGGTGGAGCCGATGGGATTCAAGGTTGACGATAAAAAATTGAAACGGGCCGGTCTTGATTACTGGTATCTGTTGGATATCACGTATTATTCCTCCACCGAGGATTTTTTCGGCAAGCATCCGAAGGATTGTTTCTACTATTTTTCCACAAAAGCAAATCACAAATATACCGACGTAACATATCCCGAATCCGTATATCTTGTTTTTGGCAAAGAAACCGCCGGTCTTCCCGAAAAACTGCTGCACGATAACCCCGATAACACGGTACGCATACCCATGATCAGCGACGCGCGCAGCCTGAATCTTTCAAATTCAGCAGCCGTCGGCGTATATGAGGTTCTTCGCCAATGGAATTATCCGCAGCTGCAGGAAAAAGGAGAACTG
>CAMVBR010000297.1 GCA_947165755.1 uncultured Clostridia bacterium | reverse complement strand
CACTTCCCGGAGGTCGTTCAGAAATTCGTTGATACGGTCCGCGGGTTATTCGCCAAGCGAGAAGCCGAGGAAAAGGCGGAACGTGAAAGATTACTGGCCGAAAGAGAAAAGGCGAAACAGGAGCGCAAGATGAAGATCCGGCGCGGCGGTCGGGAGCGGTGATGTTATGCAGACATACAAAGGTAACTTCTACACAGGTTGGGTACAAGTTCGGTGTGCGCTCCGGTTTTTTCAACATCGAAACCACCACAAAAAAATGATGAAGGAGTTGAATCAAAATGGAAGATAATTCTATGCAGGAATGGGATATCCCCAACCTGCCAAAGGAAAAAGAAACGGTGACGCCGCTGATCCGTATTCCGCCCGAAGCATCGTTCAAGGAAACAATCGGTAAGACGGAATACACGGTCAACGCCAGATTCCGGGACGAGGGAGATGATCTGCTTTGCCTGTTGAACCGGTATTTGCAGCGCGGCGTCGGCGCTGCTACGGAGGAGGAAGAATATTTTGAATAATCACTTTAAAGTGTTGAAGTCTGACGGCGGATGTGATATACTGACAGTACTTCACAAACCCGTGTCTGCTGTCGGAAAGGAGCAGAAATGATAAGACAGCAGGAAGAAATCACAGCCCTTTACAGCCGGTTGTCACAGGACGACGGCAACGAGGGTGAGAGCAACAGCATTCAGAATCAGAAGGACTATCTGATGAAGTACGCGCGGGAACACAATTTCCCGAACCCGCAGTTTTATACCGATGACGGCTATACGGGTACGAATTTTGACAGGCCGGATTTCAAACGCATGAACGCGGATATTGAAAAGGGGCTTGTGAAAACCGTGATCGTCAAGGACTTATCCCGATTTGGCAGAGAGCATATCCAGGTTGAGCAGTATTACGAGATCGATTATCTTGAAAAAGGGGTACGCTTTATCGCCATCATGGATAACGTGGATACCGTCAGCGAGGACAGCAACGAATTCGCCTCTTTTACCAACCTTTTCAACGAGTGGTATCCCAAAACCACCAGCAAAAAGGTCAAGGCGGTCAAAAAGGCGAAGGGGCTTGCGGGGGAACATCTCGGCGCGCCGCCCTTCGGCTACAAGAAGAATCCCGCAGACGTGACGCGCTGGCTGATCGACGAAGACGCCGCCCCCACGGTAAGACGGATATTCAAGCTAACCTTACAGGGAAAAGGAACGTCCGATATTGCGGATATTCTTTGGCAGGATAAGGTTTTAACGCCCTCCGCCTACAAGCAATCCAAAAATATCAAGGTCCCGCTTGTATCCGAAAACCCATATGACTGGACTACCTCCGCCGTAATCGACATTCTTTCCAACATCGCGTATATCGGGGTAACGGAGACGTTCAAATCCACACGGGTGGGGTTTCGTTCCAAAAAGCGAGTGCCGACTGAAAAGGAAATGCGCACGTATATCGAGGACGCGCACGAGCCGATCATCAGCCGCGAGATATGGGAAAAGGTGCAGATGCTGCGGCAAAACAAACGCAGACCGACAAAGCAAGATAAGCATAGTTTTTTCTCCGGTTTGGTCGTCTGCGCCGACTGCGGGGCAAAGATGTATTTCGGTGAGAATAAGGGCTATCGATTCTTCCGCTGCTCGCGGTACAAACGCGGCAGCCGGGAAAAATTCTGTTCACAGCACTATATCACCGAGGAAGCACTCTATGCGTTGGTGCTCAAACAGCTGCAGGCGTTTCTTGCGTATCTCCGGCAATTTGAGCGGATCTTCGTCAGGGAACAGATGGAATGCAGCATGGCGCAGAAAAAGCATGAGCTGTTTCTGAAGGAGAAAAAGGTTGAAGAAGATCTCCGTAAGCTGGACAGCAACGACCGGATGCTTCGCAAAAGCTACGAGGACTACGCCCACGGCATTCTCAGCGAACGGGAGTTCCGTGTGATCTCCAAGGGCTATGAAGCTGAACAGGAAGCGCTGCAGGAAGAAGTAGACCGGTTGACGAAGGAGCTTGAAAAAGGAACCATCGAGGTCGATAACGTTGCAAAGCTGATCGCCGTAACGAAACGCTACACCAGAATCGACGAGCTGACGCCCGAAATCCTCAACGCTTTCATTGACAAAATTGCAGTGCATGAGCGCGTCAAGCAGTACGGCAGAAGAATGCAGGAGATCGAGATCTATTATTCCTTCGTCGGCATCGTCAAAATCCCCACAAAGGGAGAGCTTGACGAAATGCGCAAAGCGAACAAAGAAACCGCCTGATAACAGGTGAACGGCAGGAAAAACAACCTTCCTGCCGCATTACATAAAGTTTTGTCCTTATCACGGATCACCCATGTATGATTAAAAAACAAGAGAAATATACATAATAACTTTTAATATATAAAAATTAAGCTAAATAATAAGAAGCCGTATCTGAAAACGGCTTCCATGGTTTCAGGTGTTTTCCGCAGCATCGAGATAACACTGTATCTCCCGGATCAGGCGGGCCATTTTTTCTTCAAACCCGGTACTGTTATCGATCTGGCGAAAATAGGGATGGCCCGCCCATGCGGCGATCATACGGTCGTCCAGCGCGGCGGCCTGTTCCGGTGTTTCGGTGCGCACGTTGTTGTTTTCGGTGGTATAGAAGGATACGGCCCCCTTGGCGGCGGAAACAAGATGGAAAACCGCGCCGTAAGAAGAACACAACTCCGCTTCCGTTTTGCCGAAGGAATCCAGCATCCGCGCAAAATCATCGGGCGACATATAGGCTTTGTTATCCAGCACGCCGCGGTCGCACACGATCAGCACCTTTTCGGCCTCCAACCCCATGGCAGCCCGGGTAAAAGCGGCCTCTTTTTGCAGCTGCAGGCTGAAATTACACATCTGAAAGCTCATATTGGTACCGTGTGAGATCAGCGGCACGCCCCCGGTAAACAACTCCGTAGCCGTTTCCGGAATAAAAAGCACGTGGTATCCCCTTTCTGTAAAAGCTTTTCTGATCCAGGAAACAGCGGTGGATTTACCCCCGCAGGGCCCGCCGGTTACAACGATTTTACTGATACACAAAACGGAATTCTCCCCTATCCGGATAATATAATGATATAATTATATAAGACGCGGAGTACGGTGTCAAGCAAGTTTTCGGCGGAGGAAACGCTTTTTATACTTGCACCCGGCAGAAAGATAAGCTAAAATAAAAACGAAATATGAAGCGGCCGCAACAACGCACGTATACGCAGCGGCGTATATACGCTTATACGTTTGCGGCCGACGCTGTAAAAAGGGGTGCCTGATATGGGTAAGATCGTTGCCGTGGGCGGCGGATTTGACGAGGTGCGGGAGGATTACAGCCTGATACTGCACACAATGGAGTTGACCGGGAAAGCCCATCCCCGGTTTTTGCTGACGCCCACTTCGGCGTTTGACAATGTGAACCGGGATACCCTGAGCCGGTATTTTAAAGCCGGATGCGAGGTAGACACCCTGCTTCTCACCGACGCCCGCCTGACCGAAGAGGAGATCGCGCAGAAGATCGGTTCCGCCGATATCATCCGCGCCCCGGGGGGGAAATCTGAAATATCTGACCCATATCTGGCGCAAAACCGGCACGGACATATACATGAAACAGGCCTATCGCCGCGGAACGGTAC
>CAMVBR010000296.1 GCA_947165755.1 uncultured Clostridia bacterium | reverse complement strand
GTGTGGTTTGCGGAAGACTTTCCGGAAAAGATCCTTTCAAAAAATGAGGAATGAGAAATGAGGAGTTGAGGTTTTATGAAAAAGTTTGTTTCCATCCTGCTCGCGCTCACGCTCACACTCTGCTGTCTGCCCGCGTTTGCCGCCGAGGCGCCGGCGCTTACCCTTGCGGTGGCCAGCGACCTGCACTATAATCTGCCCGAGGATACCCTCACCCGCTTTACGGACGATCCCCTCTACGGCCACGCCAACCGCCGCGCCGCCATGGAAAACGAGAGCGGCTTTATCATCGACGCGTTCCTGGCCGACTGCGCAAAGAAAAACGTGGATTTCGTGCTGCTCTCGGGCGATTTGGCGGATAACGGCAGGAGCATCCCCGAGGAGCACTATGCCGTGCGCGATAAGCTGCTGGCCTTCGAGAAGGCGACCGGCATCGAGGTGTTCGTGATCGACGGCAACCACGACCTTGGCAGCGGGGCGAAAACCGATATTGCCGATTTCAAGGAAATTTACAAAGACCTCGGCTACGACCACGCCCGTTCCGCGCGGGCGGAGGACTGCTCCTATACGGCGGATCTGGGCGAAAGATACCGCCTGATCGCGCTGGACAGCTGCGACCCCACCGTTTCCACCGAGGACGGCATGTCCCTCGCAAAAACGCGCTGGGTGTTGGAGGAGGCGAGGGCCGCTTATAAGGACGGCCGCTTCCCCCTGCTCATGATGCACCATAACCTGCTGGACCACATGCCCCTGCAGCGCCTCTTCAGCCATAACTTTATCGTGCGCAATCACTTTGCCACCGCCGCCCTGTTCGCGGACGCGGGCATAAAGGTGGTGTTCACCGGCCACGAGCACTGCTCGGACGCCGCCGTGTATACCTCCCCCGCAGGGAACGTGATCCGCGATTTCGCCACCACCTCGCTCACCATGTACCCGCTGGCGTACCGCCTGATGCGCTTTACGGACGAAGAGATCCGCTACGGCGAGGAATTTATCACGTCCATCGATACCGCTGCGCTGGCCGAGGCCGTGGATGGCTACACGCCCGCGATCCTTGCCGCCATGGAGGCGGACCTGACAGCCTTTTCAAAGCAGTATCTCAAAAAGGGCGTGGAATATCGCCTGTCGCTCTCGCTCACCATGGAAAAATCGGGCATTGCGCCGGGCAGCCCCTTCTACCCGCTGGTGGACGCCGCCTTTTCTTCGCTGCGCTCGCTTCTGGAAATGCCGCTCTACGGGGAGGGGAGCGCCGCCGCGCTTGCGGCTTCCTACAATATTGAGATCCCCGCAACGCCCTTCGCCACGGGCTGGGATCTTGCCACGGAGCTGGTGAGCGCCCACTACGCGGGCAGCGAGCATTACGATATCACCAGCCCCGAGGTGACCGCCCTGCTGCGGCTGGCGAGCCTGATATTGAAATACGTGCCGGACGGCGTTTCGGACGCCCTCTTTACCGGCGCGGCGGGCGCGATCGTGAACGCCCTCACCCTGCGCGAGGCGAAGGCCCTTTGCCGCAGCGTGTTCGGCGGCGTTGCACCGGGCGAGGTTTTCGCGGCCGCGCTGGTTTCGGGCCTTGTATACGGCTTTGCAAACGACGCGGACGGGCTGGACGACAACAACGGCGCCTTCGAGGGCTACGGCAAAACCGACCGCGCCTCGGCTCTTTCGCAGAAGCTGACGGCGTTTTTCAACAAAATCCTGCTGCTTGTCAAGAACTTTTTCGCGGTGATCGGATAATAATTTGCGGTTTGTGGGGGTGTTTGCCGCCCTACAGTGTGGAACCGAACCGCTCCCATACAAACTGATTTTGTCCGCCGCGCAGGGCTTTGAATCCTCGAAGAAAGCGCTGCGCGATCTCGGCGAAAAACCGTAAAAATGATAAAAACAAAAAGAGGATGATATTATGAATAAAACAGCGAAAATACCGGTTTCCGTTTTGCTCACGCTCGTTTTGCTTCTCTCGTGCCTGCCCGCGTTTGCGGCGTCGGAAAAGAACGAATCCCCTGTGATCTTCATTGCGGGCTTCGTTTCCACGCCCACGGTGGATATGGAAACCGGCGACCGCATTTTCCCGCCGGACGGCGATACGATCAAAAACGCGTTCATGGAATCCGCTGGGGATATCGCAAGAAGCGTGCTCACGCGTAACTGGGCGTCGCTCGACGCGCCCCTGACCCGGGTGCTGCACGGCATTTTCGATCCCATCGGCTGCGATGCAAACGGCGATCCCTACAACGCCGCCACCACCACGGCCTTCGTGTGGCCCACCGCGGAAGAGATCATGGCGAAGTACGACCCCGTGAAGGGCTGGACCGCCGCCGACAATATCTATTACAGCTTCGATTGGCGTTTGGATCTGTATACGCTGGCCGCCCAGTTCCATGATTTTGCCGAATACGTGCTCGATGTGACCGGCGCCGAAACGCTGGACGTGATCGGCTCCAGCATGGGGGCGTGCGTGCTTTCCACCTATATGGCGCAGTACGATTACGAATACCTGAACAAGGTCGTGTTCCTCAGCGGCGCGTATCAGGGGGCAAGCGTGTGCGGCGACGCCTTCAACGGCAAGTTCGCCTTCGATACGGATACGCTGATCACGTTTCTTTCATCCCTTACGGGGCGCGACGTCAAGGGCGAGCTGCTGAACGCCCTCATCGATATCCTGTATCAGCAGGGCATCGCGCAGGACGTGGTGGAGCTGGCAGTAAACATCAACACCTACGCCATGGGCAATATCTACGCCGGGGCGCTCAGCGTGATCTTCGGGCGGATTCCCGGCTTCTGGGCGCTGATCCCCTACGACCTTTACGACAGCGCGAAGGAGAACTTCGTAACCGGCCTTGTAACCGACCGGTTCTACGAGCGCATCGATTACTACCACGAGATTCAGGGCCGTGTGCCCGAGCTCATTCAAACCGGCATCGTCCGGGGCGTGGGCGTTTCCATCCTCTCCAAATACGGCACCTCGGGCATTCCCGCCGTGGAAAGCCAGAAAAACCTCACCGATATGGTGGTGGATACCAAATATTCCTCCATCGGGGCCGTGTGCGCCGAGATCAACGCGCCCTTTGACGCGAGCTATACCCAGGCCGTGCCCAACGGATACGGGCGGATCTCCTGCGACCGGTATATCGACGCCTCCGCGTGCGCGTTTCCCGATTACACCTGGTTCCTCAAAAACCTGAAGCACACGCAGCACACGCTTAGCGAGTATGATATGATCGACGCACTCTTCGCCTTTGCCGGGCAGCCCACGGTGCGCGATCTTCCCGATTACCCGCAGTTTATGATTTTAACGCGCGGGGATGAACTCGTGCCCCTCACGCCCGAAACGGATTACGCCATGTGCGTTTCGCCGGAAAAGGGCGATACCTTCTTCGCCCGCCTCGGCAAGGTTCTGGCGGACCTCAGAACCGTATTCAACCGGCTGTTTCAGCTGCTGAAAGAGGCCTTGCTCAAGTAAAGGCAGCAAAAAAACCACCCCGCGGGGTGGTTTTTTGGTATTACGGAAAAGCAGCAGTTTGTCGCGCCGTTGGCGGGATAAACCGAAATTCATGATATCATCTCTTCAAACTCCGCCTCGGTGATCACCTTCACGCCCAGCTCGTTGGCCTTGCGCAGCTTGCTGCCGGCGT
>CAMVBR010000295.1 GCA_947165755.1 uncultured Clostridia bacterium | reverse complement strand
GGGTATTGAAATCAAGATTTTTCTTTGATATAATATCCTACGAAATATAAGGAGACGTGATAAATATGAAATTAGGCATCGTGGGCGACGCCTGTAAAATATAAGCCCATAAAACGCCGGAATTTCAGCATTTTCGCATCTTCTTGTCAAACTGACGCCATGCAATTCCATGCCGCTCCATACCAAAATGGCGTAAACGGCGTGAAAAAATGGCGTAAAACTGAAAGAGCCCATACACACAAAAAGAACGGCAGGACGACCGTTCTTTTTTTTAGTCTTTGATTTCACGTATGCTTTTCGGGTAAAATAGAAGAAAAATCAGGAGGAAGATCCGGATGGAAAGTCATTATTTAAGCGAACGGGAGATAGGCTGGTTCCGGGACTATCTGCTCACGGAAGAAAAAAGCGCGAATACCGTTGAAAAGTATCTGCGCGACGCAAGGGCCTTTGCGTCATTCGCCGGGGGACGGGAGGTCACCAAAAAGCTGGCGGTCGCGTATAAGCAGGAGCTTTTGGACAGGGGTTACGCCGTGCGGAGCATCAACTCGATGCTCGCCGGGATCAACAGTCTGTTTGTTTTTCTCGGCTGGCACGATTGCAGGGTCAAGGCGATCCGCCGCCAGGCAGAGCTGTTCTGCAGCGAGGACAGGGAGCTGACGAAGGCGGAATACCTTCGGCTGCTGAACGCCGCGAGGCAGAAGAAAAACGAACGGCTGCACCTGCTGATCCAAACGATCTGCGGCACGGGGATCCGGGTCAGCGAACTGCAGTTTATTACGGTGGAAGCGGCAAAGGCGGGGCAGACGTCCGTGCGCTGCAAGGGAAAGATCCGCACGGTATTTCTTGTAAAGGGACTGAAGAAAAAACTGCTGCAATACGCCAAAGAAAAAGGTATTACAGCAGGGCCGATCTTTATTACGCGGAACGGAAGACCTGTCAGCCGGACGAATATCTGGCGCGAGATGAAGGCGCTGTGCGCCGCGGCGGGGGTGAGCCCGCGCAAGGTCTTTCCGCATAATCTGCGGCACCTGTTCGCCCGGACCTTTTACGGCCTTGAGAAGGACATCGCAAAGCTCGCCGACATTCTCGGACACAGCAGCATCAATACCACGCGCGTATATATCGTCTCCTCCGGACGCGAGCACAGGGCGCGTTTGGAAAAGATGGATCTGATTGTATAAACTTGCTGAAAACCGAATAACATAATTCAGTTTATGTTGTAATACTTGCAAAATGATACCATAAAACATAATAATATTCAAGTAAAAAATTTTAAAATCGTCTCGTCATTTCAATGAAATCGGAGCATTGAATATCTGTTTTTTTGTAAAAATAGATCAGACGAGACGCAAATAAGCTGCTATCCTCTTCCGAGTCCCGGACAGCAGCTTGGTTTTGTTTGTTTCCTGTGGGTCCTGTCCTGTTTGCCCGCGGGTTTTTTTTCGCGGCGGAGGGACTGCAACATAAACTGAATTATGTTGTTTTTGCACGTCGGTCGGGGGTTTTGTTCTCCGGAAAAGCTCTGCGCAGCTTTTTATGGCGCGCGGGAAACGCTTTTGCAGGGAAGGAAGCCCGGGTATGAAGGTTGATGTTTTATACGATGTATTCTGCGACAAGTGCGGTCGTTCCCTCAGCAAGGATTACGCAAGCGGCCTTTTTATCAGCGCCGGAACCGCAGAAAAAGAAGCGAAGCGGCTCGGTTTTTTTGAGATCGGTGGGAAGCGGATCTGTCCTGCCTGCGCCGAGAAGCTTTCGCTCAAGCGCGTGCCGAAGAAAACGCACGCAGCCTCATCCCGCGCGCAAGGCGGCGGATTATGGCGATTCTGGATCTGACCGGTCTGCGCAGCGGGAAACTGACGGCGCTGTACCGTCTTGACGAGAAAAAAAGGGGAAACTGCGTCTGGCTTGCGAAGTGCGACTGCGGAAAAGAAGTGAAGGCGATCGCCTCCGATCTTCTCAACGGAAGAGTCAAAAGCTGCGGCTGCGCGAGAAAAGAGAAGAACGTAAAGGATCTTCGGGGTATGCGGTTCGGAGAACTGACGGCGATCGAACGGCTGCCGCAGAAGAAGGGAAGCTCCTATCTCTGGCGCTGCCGTTGCGCCTGCGGGAACACGGCCGCCGCGAGCACCGCCCAACTGATGAACGGGACCAAAAAGAGCTGCGGCTGCCTGAAGATAAAACACGGAAAAGAAACGGCAAGCGATATCGGGGGACAAAAGTTCGGGAAGCTGACTGCCCTGCGCCCCACCGACAAGCGCCTTGGCGGAAGCGTGGTGTGGACCTGCCGCTGCGACTGCGGAAACCTTTGCGAGGCGTCCGTTAACGAATTGCGGGCCGGCAACACCAAAAGCTGCGGCTGTTTGCTGCAAACGAACGCTGCGCCGCCGGCTTTCCGCTGGGAAGAGCAGACTGCCGAGACCTATCGGCAGAGAAAACGGCGGGCGGACAATACCAGCGGCTATACCGGCGTGCAGAAGACAAAAAACGGAAAGTGGCACGCATTTATCACGGTCAATAAACACACGTATCATCTCGGAACGTACGAAAAGATCTCCGCGGCGGCGCTTGTCCGGCAGAGGGCGGAGGCGCTGGCGCTGGAAACGCCGCCCGAGAAGGTGGCCGAGGCGCTTGAAAATATAACGGCAGTTTAAGATCGGTAAACAGATCAACAAAGGCAGCGTCGGTTATTAAAGAGGAAAAAAGATGACCCAGAAAGAATTAAAGAAACTGAACCGGCGGGAGCTGTTGCAAATGCTTCTTACGCAGAGCCGAAAGCTGGACGAACAGACCGCCGAGATCGCCGACCTGAAAAAAAAGCTGGAGGAGAAACGCGCCGTTGAAAAAAACGCCGGCTCCATCGCCGAGGCCGCTCTGGGACTGTACGGGGTGTTTGAGGCTGCGCAGAAGGCAGCCGATTATTATCTCGACGCCGTTCGCCTGACGGCGGAGCGGGGAAGAGCAAAGCGGGGAATCCTGACCGATGGAAGAAAAAGAAATCAGAGAAGACATTTTGGCCTCGACCGAGCAGCTGGAAAAGGAGCTCGCAAGAGTAGATCATAAAAACAGTTTTCATCGCGCGCTGCGACGAACCGTCTACGCGCTGGTCGTTGCTGCGGCTGTAAGCGTTCTCGTGGCGAGTTTGTTTCTGCCCGTATTGCGGATCTACGGCTCGTCCATGGTGCCGACCGTGGAAGCGGGCGACATCGTGGTCTCCTTAAAGAAAAGAGAATATCTGCCCGGGGATGTCGTCGCGCTCTACTATGAGAACCGCATCCTCGTCAAAAGGATCGTCGCGGGCGAATTCGATACCGTGGAGCTTGACGCCGACGGAAACTTCCGGATCAACGGTACGCCTCTTGACGAGCCCTATCTTGCCGCTAAGGATTTCGGCGACAATACGGATATCTCCTTTCCTTTTCAGGTCCCCGAAGACAGTTATTTCGTCTGCGGCGACAACCGCAAAGAAAGCGTTGACAGCCGTTCCTCCTCCGTCGGCTGTATCTCCTCCGAAGAGCTCGTGGGGGATATCGTCTTTTCCGTCTGGCCGTGGCGGCGGATCGGAAAGATCCATTAAAGCATCCTCAGCGGCGAATGCCGCAGGATATATACCATCGTCTCCCTGAGATGAAAAAAC
>CAMVBR010000294.1 GCA_947165755.1 uncultured Clostridia bacterium | reverse complement strand
AGCTCTTTGCCGAGGCTCTCGGCAAGACCGGCCATGATCTCCATATCGATGCCCGTATAGGCGTCGCCCACGGTGGATTCAAAGGGAGGGAATGCGGCGTTGGTGGCAACCACAAGCTGATCTTTGGAGGAATCCTCCGCGGCGCTGGTGATCACGGCAGGGGAACCCACGCCGGAGAAATACTTGGCAACGATGGCTTCCAACGTGCCGTCGGCTTTGATCTGCGCGATGTATTCGTTGGTCTTGGCAAGCAGATTGGGGTCTTTTTTGTTTACGCCGAAGGCATAGAGCTCGTCGGTCAGGGAAATGTCGATGGTCTTCACTTTTGCGGCGGCCTGTTCGCTGGTCTGCGGAACGGCGGCGTCGGTGGCGTTGTTGGCCTTATCGGTGGCGTCGGTACCGGATTTGCCGCCGCAGGCTGCAAACGCGGTGATCACCAGGGCAAGCGCCATGATCAGGGCAAGAATTTTTGTTGCTTTCATCATTGGTTCCTTCTTTCTGATTTGTTTTATTAATGATGTAGCTGTATTTTAATTCATAATAAGCATTTTGTCAAGCCTTAAATATGCATAAAAACCGTATATTATATGAATATTTTTTCGTGCATATTCATTTTGCTGTATATTATTTCATATTCGATTTTTTATTGCAAACCTCAAAATGAAATGCTACAATAATATACAACGGTATAAAAAGGAGAATATATAAAATGATACGTGTTTTGATCTATAACGAATTCCGCCATGAGAAAGATCCCAACTGCCGCGCAAGCGAGATCTACCCCGAGGGCATCCATAAGGCCATCGCCGATTTTCTGGGCAAAGAAGAGGATATCACGGTGCGCACCGTCACGCTGGACGATATCGAAACCGGCATCACCCGCGAAATACTGCGTGAAACGGACGTGATCCTGTGGTGGGGTCACCTTGCCCACGGCGCTGTGCCGGACCATATCGCCGAAATGGTGCAGGAAGAGGTTCTCAACGGTATGGGCGCGGTGTTCCTTCATTCCGCCCATAAGAGCAAGCCCTTTATGCGGCTGATGGGTACCACCTGCTCGCTGATCTGGCGCGAGAGCGACGATCTGGAGCGTATCTGGGTGTCCGCGCCCTATCACCCCATCGCCCGGGGGTTGGACGCATATTTCGAGCTGCCGGGGGAGGAGACCTACGGCGAGCCCTTCGGCATCCCCACGCCGGAGGAGACGGTTTTCATCGGCTGGTTCACCGGCGGCGAAGTGTTCCGCTCCGGCTGCACCTGGCAGCGGGGCAACGGAAGGGTGTTCTACTTCCAGCCCGGCCACGAGACTTACCCCACCTATAAGGACGCAAACGTGCAGAAGGTGATTCTGAACGCCGTTCGCTGGGTCGCGCCCGCCTGCCGGGTAGAAGACAGCATGGATTGCCCCAACCCCCCGAAAGCGCATAACTGGCAATAAAAGCAAACCCGCAGGCGAAGAACCTGCGGCTTTTGTAGTATGTCGGGTATCTAAATGCGCTGTGGTGAAAGTCCATCGAGGCGTGGTTGCCGGACCGACCACATCAATCAAACAGTTTCGGATAGGTGTTTGAATGTATGATCGTATTGCTCAATTTTCTGAATCAACCATAAAACTGGCCTCTGATTGATTGATCTCTGCCGGTTTATTTGAATACTTTGCAAGCAGACAAACAAATATAGATGCAATTATGTTGGCGATTTCATCATACGAGAACCGAATAAAAATCATGAAGCTGAAATTCCAATCGCGCATAGCTATAATAGAGAAAACGCTGCCAGCTGTTATAAGGATTGAAGGCAAAAACCATATTTTTGTTTGTTTTTTCGATAAAAGCACCAGCGCAAGGAGTATGTATCCACAGAATTCCAGTAATTCTATGATAACATAGTTATTCCAGCCATACTTAGTTATGCCCATGATCTTAAAAACAACAAGACAAACTGTGAATGCGGTAAAGCCAATCGATGGTAAGGGATTCTTTTTTTTCGCAAATATAATAAGTCCGGCGAATATGAGTATCAAAGGAATAATATATGTTAGATCTACTTTTTCTTGAAGGCGCATAACCTGCCTTATGCCGTTAAAAACGATTTCCCAATGTGCCAAAGCAAAGAAAATCGCTGAGAGACAGGCAAATGCGATCCGCTTTTCCTTGTTGTGCGTTTTTTTTGGCTTTTTATTTTTTGTGGGATGCGTCTCTTTTGCAAACATTGTTCCGCATTTTACACAGATCACCGCATCCTTGTGACATTCATTCCCGCATTTCGGACAAATTTTTGTATTCCTCAGAACTGGTTGTGTAGGTTGAGAAGATAATTGTTCGCCGCAGTGAACGCAGAGAACAGCCTGATCTTGGATATCCGCTCCGCAGTAAGGACAAGTCATTTTGTTCCCTCCTAAATGAGCTATATGGCCTTATCCGGATCATAAACGTACGATCCTATAAGCATCTTGATAAAATCAATCAGTGCTAAGATCCCACCCATACCGAACCAACAGGTTAGGAGACGGAGAACCCCCTTTTTGTTTTCGCCAAGGTAAAAGTTGTGAACTCCGAATCTACCAAGAAAAAACGCAAGAATAATGGCAACAATTTTTTCTTTCCCTTCCGGACACCAATCTCCGGCACCGATTGTAATGCCGTCAGTGTCAGTTTTACTTGCTTTTGTACCAAAATCGGCAGCCACGCCACACTTCATACAACAGGCAAAAGCATTTTGGGTGAGCTCGTTACCACAATTTGCGCAGTATGTGCTGCCGGTGCCTTTTGCACATCCGCATTTCAGGCAAATAACCTGATTATCATTCATTTCAGCTCCGCAGGTTTTGCAATACATGAATTACTACCTCTTTTCTTATTTTTAGTTAAATCGTAAAATCCTTATGAGGTTATCACTGCTCCTTCCGCGTGAAAACAAAAAAAGTGCGCAGCCGAAGCTACGCACCAAAAAATGCACAACTCCGATTGCTGCGACACAAGTTTTCGGCAGATTCTAAGAGAACGCGAAAACAGAGCATGCATTTTTATCAAAAGATAAAAATGCGCTCTTAGAATCTGTCATATTCACTTGTGTCGCAAAAGTTATTTTACCATAAATAAAAAGAGAAGTCAATTGAAAAGAAACGCATTGCGAATTTTACAAAAGAAATGCTTTGCGGATTTTGCGTAATTACGTAATTATGAAACTGCATATTTAATGAGAAATAAAAAAGCGCCGGCCCGGGAAAATTATCCGGGCGCAGCGCAGAATTTATATCGACCCAATCAAGGTTCTTTGTTTTTATGTCAGCTTAGAGCTTCGTTTTTTCATTTGCGCGTTTCGGCGCGGCAAAGCGGTTTACGCTTTCCCTTTCCATCCGCCGAGCTCTGCCTTTTCCATCGCCCCTATGATCTTTTCGTTCAGGGCGGGGTAGGTCTTTTCCAAATCCTTGAGCAGTTGTTTCGTGTGCTCCCGTTCGCTGGTTTTATCCATCGGGCAGGGGCTTTTGATCACGGGCAGGTTAAGTCGGTTTGCCGCTCGCAGCACGTCCTTTTCGCGGGCGTATAGCATGGGGCGGATCATGGTAAGATCTTTACGCGAGAGGTAGGTGACGGGGCGAAAACTGCCCAGCGTGCCGCCGGAGAGCAGATTCATCAAAAAGGTTTCCGCCGCGT
>CAMVBR010000293.1 GCA_947165755.1 uncultured Clostridia bacterium | reverse complement strand
CCGCCGTTTTGGAGTAGGCGGTGGTGAGGTTGTTTTCCTTCACCGTGGGCAGGATAATCTTCACGCTGAGCAGCTTTTGCTGCATTTCAAAGGTTTTGAAGAGCTGCGCGCCGTACTTTTCCTCCAGCGCGGGACGGAAAGGGCTTTGCAGCAGCGCCGACGCCGCCTTCTTGAGAAGCGGCATGAGCATGGGCATGGCGCGGTTGTAGAATTTCATTTCCGCGTCGTAGAACGCGTCCTTCATATTTGCGGTATTGCGTATGCTCGCCACCACGTACATGGTACCCGCGTTTTCAATGAGGCCCACGGCCTCGCGGAACGCGGCGTCCGCCGCCTCGGCCGTTTTCGCGGCCTTGAAGCGTTTGATGCACCCGCCCGCCTGTTTTTTGAGGGACGAAACGTCCGGGCGGCGGTATTTTATATCTGAAAACTTGGTCATAATTCGCTCCTTTCAAATTTCAGTTTGTCGCTCTGCGACAAACTGAAATAATGATGAAAGATGAGAGAAGAAAGATGAAAATCGGTGGCGGCTAAAGCCGCATTATATGAGACGAAACTCAATGTAACGCTTATTATGATTGGGTAAGGGCGAAGCCCTTCCTTCTTTCATCTTTCATCTTTTTTCTTTCATCTTTGGAATTTGTCGCATCGAGCGACAAATTCCAATTTACAGTTCTTCCACAACCCATGCCCCGTCCGCTTCGGTCAGGGCTTCTCTGCTGCCGATCACGCACGCGCTGCCCTGCCGGGCGAAGATCTCCAGCATGGGCGCGTAGGAAAGCAGACTTTCTTTGGTTGCGGCGAGCATCTCCTTCTGCCGATCGATGCGGTCGGCCTGCGTGATGCCCCGCAGGTTCGCAACGTCCGAAGCGTACCCCCAATCGCAGGGGGAGCGCAGCGGGTCCGCCCCCGCCACGGCGCTGATGATATAGTTATCGATGGGCGCAGCTTTCGCGCACTCCGCAGTCAGCCATCCGCCCGCGTCGCCGATTACGGAAAGGGACCGCATTGGCGTGGGGTCGCGGTAGGTGCTGCACATCAGGATATCCGCATTTGAAACCACGCAGCTGCAGCCGTAGGCGCCGCCGCGCACACGGATGGCGTCCCATAAAAAGCCGTAGGTCAGCATGCCCGAGAGCACGTGCATACCGCCCTCGAACCGGGCGGCGCACCGGTGCAGATCCGCGCCCCGGGCCGCATAGGAAACGCTGCCGGGCACCAAAAAGGCCTCTTTTCTCGGGGCGTCGGCAAGGGGCAGCCGCAGGACTGCCGCTTTGCAGGCCTCCCCCGCAGGGAAAGCGCCGAAAAAGCCGAAGCAATCCGGGTGGAAACCGTCCGCCGTTTCGCTGAGGGTGAGCCTTGCGGCTACGCAAAGCGTTTCGAGCAGCGCGGCGGCCTCGGCGGCAAAGCCGTCAAAGCGGGTTTCAAAATCATTCTCAAAGGCCTTCAGCCAGCGGTAATACGCCACGCCGCTCATCGCGTCGTCCGCGGCGGATTCCTCATGGCAGGCGGCAAGGGCGCGCCTGCCCGCGTAACGGCTGCCCGAGGCGCAGATGGCCCGGTAGAGGCGGTCGCGGGTTTGGGTGAGGATCTCTTTGATCTTCTCTTTTTCGGTAAACAGCGTTTCGGTGAGGATCTCGCCGATCAGCGGCACGGCCTGCGGCAGCTTGCGCGACATGGCGCTGAAGCCCGCGGTGAGGCGGCAGCAGATCCCCCCGTCGCGCGCGGAGGCGGTGAGCACAGAGGGACTGAACCGGCCGGTGGTCCGTTTCAGGGCGCGTTCCAGCGAAGAAGCGTCGCGCGATCTTGTGGGCAGGCGGCCCAAAAGCTCCGTAACGAACGACAGCGTCGGCAGCGCCTCGGGCGAAAGATCCTCCGCAGCGAAATACAGCCGCACGTAGCTGACCCCGGCGGTGTGGGCGGGGTGGAACGATACCGCCGCCTGCCCCTGTGTTTTTTGCTCGGTGATAAAGGGCGCGGGGGCCTCGGGCAGATCCGAAACCGAGAGCGTGGGCAGCGTCGCCTTCTGCGCGTCCGAATCGGGCGTATCCTGCCAGCGTTTGAACGCGTCGAACCGCGCTTTGGCGGCGGCAAGGGCGGTTTCATCCATGGCGGCCAGCTTTTTCTCCAGCCGCGCCTGTTCCTCCGCCGCGTTTTTCTTCCCCATGGCGGGGTCCGGCACGAAAATGATCTCGGAAACGTGGGCGTCTTTCAGCAAAAATTCTCGGATCAGGTCTTTATAATAATCGGTCTCAACAAGCCGACGCAGCTCCGCCAGCAGCGCGTCGTATTCCAGATGCGCCAGCGGATCGCCGCAGTATACCACGCCGCTCATGAGGTCGATGGCGCGGTCGATGCCCTGAGGCTCCTCGGGCTCCTTCACGTTCAGCTCCAGCTTATCGATCTCGGCAAAGAGGGCGTCGGTATCCGTGGGGGCGGCGAGCAGCGCATCCGCCGCCGTTTTCACCGCGTTCAGAAGCGCGTCCCGGTGCGCCTGCTCCGTATTGCGGAACACGAGCGACGCGAAGGGCTGCAGGATGCCGTCGTATACCGAGAAGGAGACGTCCTCGGCAAGGCCCGTTTGCAGCACGGCGCGCTTTACGGGGGCCTCGTTGGAGCCGAACAGATAGGAGCGCAGAATGCCGAGGGCCAGCATCTTCACCCGGTCCTTATCCTCCCCGGCGAGCTTGCCCCGGACGATGCAGGTCTTTTTTTCGGGCGATTCGTTTTCGCCGATCTCATAGTTCACGACCGCGCTGCGGCCTTCCACCGGCGCTTGCAGGGGGATGGTATGCCAAACGCCGTCGGCCCCGTAAGCGGAAAGATAGCCGTCGATCAGCGGCAGAACGGCCTCTAAAGATACCGCGCCGTCCAGATAAAGGACGCTGTTCGCCGGGTGGTAGAAGGTTTTGTAGGCCGCCAGAAAGCCCTCGTAGGTCAGGTCCGTGATCGCCTTGGGGTCGCCGCCCGAAACGAAGCCGTAGGGGCTGTCGGGATACAACAGCCGCTCCAGCTCGTTGATGATGCGGGTATTCAGCGAGCCGAAGGCCCCCTTCATTTCGTTATACACCACGCCGTTGAAGGCGGGTCCGTCGCCCGAAAAATCGATGCGGGTGCCCTCCTGCAGAAAGATGGAGGGGTTCTTCGTGATCATGGGGCAAAAGACCGCGTCCAGATACACCGAAACCAGATTCATAAAGTCCTTCTCATTGCGGCTGGCCACCGGATACATGGTTTTATCCGGGAAGGTCATGGCGTTTAGGAAGGTGTTCAGCGAGCTTTTGAGCAGATCGAGAAACGGCTCCTTCACCGGGTATTTTTCGGAACCGCAAAGCACCGAGTGCTCTAAAATGTGGAACACGCCGGTGTCGTCCCACGGCACGGTGTTGAAGGCCACCGAAAACACCATGTTTTCGACGCCGTTATCGAGCCAGTACAAGGGCGCGCCGGTTTTTTCGTGCCGGAGCGTCCACAGCGTGCCGCAAAGCTCCCGGCTCTCCCGCGCCTCGGTCACGCGAAAGCCGCAAATCACGTCGTTCAGGGTCATAAGGTACCTCCCGGAGAATGTTGTTATGACTAATATACCACAGCGAGGGAAAAATATAAAGAGTAAATTGCAGTTTGTCGGGCAGTTTGCCCGACAAACTGGAGCTACAAGCTAA